>JAIBDK010000108.1 GCA_024679435.1 Gammaproteobacteria bacterium
CGAGGAGCCAACGGGCAGCCAGGCGTCTTCAGAGGAAGGATCCAGCCCCCTGGAATAAACCATCCTATCTGCATGCACCCTGTCACAGGCCATCATTACAGCATATTTAATAGCGTGCCCGGAAAAAGTAGATGCCGGTTTAATGGCAGTGCGAGAAATCATCAAAAAGCGTCCCCCGTCAGGAAACTCAGCGAGATCCCGGGTAATTCGACCGGGAGTCTGAAAAGCCTCGAAAACCGGCCAGAGCGGACAAACATGCCCGTAGCGGGGAAGTGGCAACCTGGACAGAGGAAATCTTTTGGAAACATATCCTGAAGGATCAACCCTCATGAATGCCAGCGGGATTCCCGCTTTGTTTGGCTTTTTAAGGCTCACCAACCTATGGCAGGCCTGTTCCCATCCAACATCATATTTTTGCGCCAGATACTCAATATCATATCCTTGCGATTCGGCGTCATTATAATAATCATCGTAGGGCATAACCACCGCAGCGGCAATATAGGAGGCAAGCGCACGTCCAGCCTGAGTGCGGACCGCGTGCGAACTCAATGCTGCGCCTTCCACCGCTCTCTCAATAACTTCAGAATACTGCAATTCCGCGGCCAACCGGATAATCTGGAACCGCCTTGTTGCTCGGGTAGAACTGGGTAGAAAGTGCAAACTACCGGTTTCAGGATTAAACATGCTCTGATTTCGAAACGTGCCTGAGGTCCCGTCAACTTCGACATTATGCAGGACGGAAACTCCGTGGGTGTGCAACAGGTAATCAATTAATGCTCCCTCGGTATCCCGACGGTTAACTTTTTTAATTTCAGCCTGCAAATCCTGAGCAGCTTCTTCCAATTTTGGAAAATAGTTCTGATTCGATATGATAAATTCATCAACCTGCTCGGCAATCGCTGCGGTGGGATTACTGGCTTTGTGAGTTTCAAAAAATGACACCAACTTCGTTGCATCATCCGTCAATTTGATACTTTCACTATCCAGAACCTGATGAAACCGATTTCTCTGCTCCGGTTTAATTTGCTCTGTGTGATATAAAATTTCAGAAACCGAGCGAATAGAGGTTATATGATTCAACATACGATGGATCGAAGTTTGAAGCTGCGGATCCCGATTAATCCTATCATTCATATCAGAAAGTACTCTCCCCTGATCCAGATAAGACCTGTAAAGAGCAAGCATAACTCTGGCCCAGTCCGGATTGTGAGCCACCACTTTCTCGGCAAAGTCGGGCTCAAAAACCAGATTCGACAGAACAGGATCTGAAGGCACTTCTCTTAAGTCATCAGTCAGCCGTTGCTCAGCAGCTCCACTCAACATTTCGACATCCATGCCGAGCTCCAGAGCAAGCCTCTTGAGCAAATCCCCTCCTATACTACGCTTGTTTGACTCGATCAAATTCAGATAAGCGGGAGAAATTCCTAATTTCCGCGCGAGTGCCGCCTGAGTGAGATTCACTCGTTTTCGTTGCTCCTTGATTTTAAATCCAACTACGCTCGTCGACACACAATCCCCCTAATGGTGAAAGAACAAAATTGTAAATTATTTACAATAAAAATTTAACTTAGTCGTATAATTAACATATTTAGACCAATTAATACAACAACTTATTGCTAATATTAACAAATTGGCGTTAGACTCCACCCAGTTTTGTGTTAAGCGAGGGTTGCCTCATAAAATCGTCACCTGACACATTTCCTAACTTCGATAATCGAACTTAATCCTTGAGGATAAAAAATTGAAACAACCAAAAATTAACCGCCGGGACGTCTTAAAGGGCGGAGCGGCTCTTGGCCTCGCAGGTGCGGCCCCCATGTTTTTCACACGGAATGCCTACGCAGCATCCTATCTAAATGATCCAGGCAACGCTGCCACGGTTACACTGGGCTTCAACGTCCCTCAAACCGGCGCTTATGCTGACGAAGGTGCGGATGAACTCCGCGCTTATGAGCTCGCAGTTCAACACATAAACGGCGAAGGTGACGGCGGCATGCTCAACACTATGCAACCTTCGGCATTAAAAGGAAATGGCATCCTCGGTAAAAAAGTAGAGTATGTAACGGGTGATACACAAACCAAGTCTGATGCTGCACGGGCTTCTGCAAAGCGTATGATCGAGAAAGATGGCGCTGTAATGATTACGGGGGGCTCATCGTCAGGTGTTGCGATCGCTGTGCAAGGCTTATGTCAGGAAGCTGGCGTTATTTTCATGGCGGGTTTAACCCACTCTAACGACACAACAGGTAAAGATAAGCGTCGCAATGGATTTCGCCATTTCTTTAATGGCTACATGTCAGGTCAGGCATTAGGCCCGGTATTGGAAAAAGCATACGGTAAAGAGCGTAATGCCTATCACCTTACCGCCGACTACACCTGGGGCTGGACACAGGAAGCTTCTATTAAGGCGTCCACAGAAAATATCGGCTGGAAAACAAACAATACCGTAAAAACTCCGGTTGGTGCTGGCGACTTTAGCCAGTACATTACTCCGGTACTAAACTCAGGTGCTGATACTCTTATCCTGAATCACTACGGTAAAGATATGATCAACTCACTGACCCAGGCGGTTCAGTTTGGTCTGCGCGACAAAAACGTGAACGGCAATGATTTCGTTATCGTAGTTCCACTTTACTCTCGTCTGATGGCACAAGGTGCCGGCGAAAATGTTAAGGGTATCTTTGGCTCAACCAACTGGCACTGGTCATTACCAGATGAAGGAAGTCAGGCATTTGTTAAGTCCTTTGGGCAAGCTTACGGCTTCCCACCCTCACAGGCAGCTCACACTTGTTACGTTCAGGCGCTTCTATACGCTGATGCCTGCGAACGTGCCGGTACTTTTATGCCTTGTGAAGTAGTCGGGGCGCTCGAAGGTCATAAGTTTGACGGTATGGGCAACGGTCCAACCGAATATCGCGCTGAAGATCACCAGTGCTTCAAAGATGTACTGGTTGTAAAAGGTAAAGAGAACCCATCATCACAATTCGACGTACTGGAAGTTGTAGAGGTTACACCTCGTGCTCAGGTAGAGTATGCTCCAGACAACGAATTCTTTGCTGGTGGCGACCTTGGTCCATGTAACAACGGATCAGCTTAATATAGGTGACAGACAAAGCGGGCGCTCTTTGGGGCGCCCGCTTTTTTTGGCTACATAACAATATTTTTATTCTTTAGAGCACCCTAAAAGTGGACTCAATACTGCTACAAATACTCAACGGTCTGGACAAAGGTGGCGCATATGCCCTTATTGCCCTTGGTCTGACCCTTGCATTTGGCACTCTGGGAGTTGTCAATTTTGCCCACGGGGCTCTCTTCATGCTGGGTGCGTTCTGCGCAGTCAGCATTCAGAGCCTGCTGACACTGTCCAAAAAAGTAAAAGATGAAAGTGTGACATTCTTTGACGCCTACAAGTAAGAACCTTATCTTGAGCTCTGGTTCGGTGATTTAGGCACTCAGATAATTGACTACGCAGTGCCGATATCCATTCTTGCTGCGATACCTATCATGCTTCTTATCGGACTCGCTATGGAACGAGGCCTAATCCGCCATTTCTATAAGCGAACCCACGCTGAACAAATACTTGTTACGTTTGGCCTGGCCATTGTCATTCAGGAAATCATCAAGGCTAACTTTGGTGCTAATCCAATCCCAACTTCCGCACCTGATATTGTTGCAGGCAGTGCTAACATCGGTACTTTCCTGGGTCTTGGGGATGCCATCGTTTATCCGTGGTGGAGGTTAATCTATCTTACGTTTTCTCTAATGATCCTTGGCGGCGTTTTCGCGTTTTTACAATTTACCACCTTCGGCATGGTTGTTCGTGCCGGTATGCACGACCGCGACATGGTGAATCTGCTTGGCATCAATGTAGAGCGCCGATTCACTATCGTATTTGGTCTCGCCGCAGTAGTGGCCGGGCTTGCCGGGGTTATGTATGCTCCTATACTGCCTCCCGACTATCACATTGGTATGGACTTTCTGGTGCTTTCATTTGTCGTCGTTGTTGTCGGCGGCATGGGATCTCTGGGCGGTGCTGTAGCCGCCGGCTTTTTGCTCGGCATACTGCAGTCCTTTGCTTCAATGAATGAAATCAAAAGTCTGTTTCCCGGAATTGACCAAATCATCATCTATCTGGTCGCTGTCGTCATACTGCTGGTCAGGCCACGCGGCCTGATGGGTCGCAAAGGCGTAATGGAGGACTAAGGGTTATGAATATTATGAAAAGTGAAATCGGGATGATGGTGGTTTTTACAATTGTTATATTGACGATGCCGTTATGGCTTGCACCAATCGGAGCTGGTTATCCTGACCTCCTACAAAAATTCGCCATATTCGGATTGTTTGCGATTGGCTATAACATTTTATTTGGACTGACCGGTTATCTCTCATTTGGACATGCCGCTTTTCTAGGCATAGGATCCTATGCGGCAGTGTGGTCATTCAAACTATTAACCATGAATGTTCTCCCAGCAATTTTATTCGGGGTGGTTTGTTCTGGGATTTTTGCTTTTTGCATCGGCTACGTTAGTCTCAGACGATCCGGCATATACTTCTCTATATTGACGTTGGCATTTGCTCAGATGTCCTATAACCTTGCATACTCGGTACTGACTCCGATAACCAACGGAGAAACGGGTTTACAGCTGACAATTAATGATCCAAGAATTCTTGATGCCGCGGTAACTTCAGCCACAGGTCTACCCTCAACGACGTTGTTTGGTTTAAGTATGAGCGGGTATTCCGGATTCTATTTTTGTGCGGTTGTATTGATTATCGGTTTCTTTATAGCACTTAGAATTAGTCGTTCGCCTTTTGGACTGGTTTTAAAAGGCATCAAGTCGAATCAGACACGAATGAAATATACGGGTTTCAATACCCGCCCCTATATGATCACCGCATTCGTCATTTCTGGAATGTACGCCGGTCTTGCGGGCTCTTTAATGGCCGTCACAGATCCGCTGGCGGGAGCGGAGAGGATGCAGTGGACTGCATCTGGTGAGGTGGTACTGATGACCATTCTCGGCGGCGCCGGCACATTGGTTGGCCCCGTGCTCGGTGCGGGATTAATCAAATACTTTGAAAACATTTTCTCGGCGTTTAATGATAAGTCTTTACACGAACTGTTCAGTTTCCTTCCGGAAATACTGGAAAATGGCGTAGTTGCAATCATTCGCCCTTTTGTTGGCGAAGGCTGGCACCTGATGCTTGGCTTATTATTTATGTTAATCATTATTTTTCTACCCGGTGGCGTTATGAAAGGTATAGATCGGATAAAAACGAAATTCGGGTCTAAATCTGAAAAACCGGCGGAGCAATCCGAATGAGCGTAGAAGACACAGTTTTACATATTGCCGATGTACACAAAAGCTTTGGCGGTTTGCATGCATTGAGTGATATAGACCTCAGCGTTCAGAAGGGTACAACTCATGCCATCATTGGTCCTAACGGGGCAGGAAAATCGACGCTCCTCAATGTCTGTATTGGCAGATTAATACCCGACAGAGGGGCGGTCGTGTTCGACGGCAAGGAACTTACCGGGAAAAGTCCCCATGAAATTAATCAGGCCGGTGTCGCGCGGGTTTTTCAAACTCCGGAAATTTTTACGGATCTTACGGTGATGGATAACGTGATTGTTCCCATTCTTTCCAAGAAGGACGGCAGTTATAAATTTAATCCCATGCAAAATCTTGCTCATCGAAAAGATGCACGAGATCAAGCCATGGAATTGATTGAAGACGTTGGACTTCACCCTGATGACCACGCTGGAAGTTTGTCACGCGGCGACAAAAGGCGACTCGAGCTTGCAATGTGTTTGTCCCAACACCCAAAGTTATTGCTACTCGACGAGCCCACCGCGGGGATGTCTCGACACGATACTAACAGTACCATAGAACTTTTAAAGAAAATTAAGGAACGAGGCATGACAAAGGTAGTCATTGAGCACGACATGCACGTGGTATTTTCTCTGGCTGACAAAATTTCCGTCCTGGCAGAGGGTAAGATCATTGCCGAAGGAACCCCTGAAGAAGTCAAGGCAAATCCGGTTGTGCAGGAAGCCTATCTAGGCGGTTAACCATAATTAAGCTTATAGACAATACAGTGAACAATAATAAAAGAAATTACTTCGAAGTAAACGATATTCATGCCTATTATGGTGAGTCATATATTGTTCAGGGCGTATCTCTGAATTTAAAAGAAAATGAGATCATGGCGCTTCTGGGTAGAAACGGTGCCGGTAAAACATCCACGCTTAAGACCATTGCCCGAGCAGATAACCCGACACTCACAAGTGGGGAAATATATCTAAACGGAGAATCCATCCATGACAAAAAAGGCTTTGAAGCCTCCAGGCTGGGAATTCAGTTAGTACCAGAAGACCGTAGAATTATTCCCGGCATGACCGTGGAAGAAAATCTGGAGCTCGCTCAGGTAGCCGAACCTATTGGCTGGTCAATTGAGCGAATCTACGAGCATTTTCCGCGACTTGCCGAACGGCGTAAACAGGAAGGAATCACTTTATCTGGGGGAGAACAGCAGATGCTGGCGGTAGCTCGTGCACTGGCTAGAGATATCAAACTTTTACTACTTGACGAACCCTACGAAGGTCTGGCACCTGTAATCGTGCATGAAATCGAGCGTATACTTCTGCAAATCAAGGAACAGGGTATCACGACAATCATAGTCGAACAAAATGCCGTCGCCGCATTAAAGCTTGCAGACCGAGCGGTAATCCTCGATACAGGCGAGGTTGCTTTTTCCGGCACGGCCCAGGAAGTTCTCGATGATGAAGAATTGAGATTGAAGTATCTCGCCATCTAACTAAACTGGGATTGTACGTCACCAAACAAATAACAAACCCAGCACTAGGCTGGGTTTGTTATTTAAATGCCTGGCAATGACCTACTTTGTGCGCATCATCCTGATACGCATCCCTGCGGGACTCGCTTACGCTCGCGAAAGATCGCTCCCGGCGATCTTTTCACAAACCATGTGCAATTGAGTGACGAATTACCAGAACACCAAACAAAAAAACCCCGCTCAAGGCGGGGTTCTTCATGTTTAATGCCTGGCAATGACCTACTTTCACATGGGGAGACCCCATACTATCATCGGCGCAAAGCGTTTTCACTTCTGAGTTCGAGATGGGATCAGGTGGTTCCCGCTTGCTATGGTCACCAGGCAAAGCTTTCAAAACAGTTTGCTGTTTCTCTAAAGTTTTGTCTCGAAACATGGTGAGGAATCTCCTCACGTTTCTTCGGTATATAACAAAACTCCACAACAAACATATTTTATAAACTTACGTAAGCGTCACAACATCATATTCAGTGATGAAGTAAAACTTACAATATAGGGTAGTCATTGGCGCTTATTTAAGGTTTGCTTGTTACACAAACTCCCTTCGAGGTCAGGCCTCTTGGGTGTTATATGATCAAGCCTCACGGGCAATTAGTACTGGTTAGCTTCATGCATTACTGCACTTCCACACCCAGCCTATCAACGTTGTAGTCTTCAACGACCCTTAAGGGGATTCGAGATCCCAGGGAGACCTTATCTTGAGGGGGGCTTCCCGCTTAGATGCTTTCAGCGGTTATCCCGTCCGTACATAGCTACCCAGCAATACCATTGGCA
>JAIBDK010000008.1 GCA_024679435.1 Gammaproteobacteria bacterium
ATGAATCTCATAATAAATTAATAAAAGCAGGAATAAAAAACCCGGCTCAAAGAACCGGGCTCATATCCGACACACTCTGGTCATTCAGAGTCATGCTTCAGTCATCCATAACTGATACCGTTCTGGCGCTTCTTTTAGTCGAACAGAGTAATGACTCTAAACATACTGCGCAACCTTTTCCTATTCCTGAAACAACTTATACATCGAGCTTGATCCTTCAAACAGCGCCAAAACAATCCGGACGACCATATCGTCACATAATCCATGAATCATGGATGTGAAAAAAGTCACATATCAACCATCAATACCTTTTGGTCACAATCCATGGGTTCCTTAACAATAAAAAATAGTTAGCACCCGTGAGAAACCTTAATCAATAAGGTAGACTTGACTGACAGAAAAAGGTTATCCGGGAGTTGATATGACAAATCTATTTCATTTGGCAAATATAACTGGAAAATGGTTAATCTTAAGTAAGACCTATACCGACGAATAAGAAAATTCAAGTTGCGCATAACAACCCTATTCATCTGGATACCCTCCTTGCTCCACCGACATTTTAGCGCTTAAACTAACCTTATAGTTAGAAACAACCGGGCATAAACGTAAGGAGGTGAGCTGCCTTTTATTTAAAGACCGAAGATGCAACTTAGTGAGACTAAATGGGCATAAGTTTCGTCTGCGACTTGTCGGCTCGAACTTTACGCCAGGACCGGCTTATTTGGACTCATTCACGGTCAATTTAACTCTTCAGTGCCTCTATCCAACATGCTTAAAAATCCATAAAATTATCGAAAAGAAAGTTCGTTGATTTCACAATTGCATTCTTCAGGGTAAAATGGCCGGTGTGCGCCAATCTGCCCTTATTGTTATTGCCGGAATAGTAACCCTATCGCCGATTAAAATTATTGCCGGAGAAATTTCTCCAGAAACAAACATAAACTTTTCCGGCCACAAAACACCCCCTCACTGGGTAGTGAACCCTGCACAGGCCGGACCTGATATCCCTGCCATCGGCCAGTCGCTGTTTAGTGAATTATTTACGATTCCGAATCCATCGATTGAAAACATATCTTCGATTGGAAATCGAACGGTCAGGCTGCCCGTACCCTTTACAAAATTGGAAGCCCATTTACAAAACTACTTTGACAGCTCGTTTGAACGGCCGATTGCTGTTGTATTAATCCCCCTGGGCAGATCTCTCCAGCGCGAGGCAGCCGCGCCTGACTACTTCCTCTATCCAAGAAAATTGTTGGCGGTTGTGAATGATTCACCTGCAAGAAATCAACATTCGACCATCCTAAGAAAAAACCGACTCTTCATTGCCTATCAGGAAAAATCCCGACAGCTTGAAATAATCAGTTACAACGCATTAGCCGGAAGATTTGAATTCCAAACCGTCGAAAACTATGGAGTTGACCTGGTTCCGGAGATAAGCTACGCGAATCGAAGACTGTGTATGAGTTGTCACCAGAATGGTGCCCCTATAATGGCCAAAAGCCCCTGGCGCGAATCTAATTTCAACCCAGAGGTGGCCAGAGCAATCGCGACGGCATCACCACAGGATTCAGACGGTTTGATGGACACAATGGATCATGCCGTCATTAGTTTCGATTTGGCTACGGATTATGCTAATTATTTTTCGACCGTCCAGTTTGTCTGGCAAAATGTCTGCGGTGTTTCCCAGAAAAACTTTGAAGAAAGCCTTAATTCAACACACTGTCGCGCAACCTTATTGCGAGCCTTGCTTCAGAGAACACTCAGCGGAGGAATCGGCTTTGACGAGCAAACATTGCGCCAGAGCGGGTTGCTTGAAACGTCCCTGGAAACCTGGAATAGAAAATGGCCCAACGGTATTTTGATACCTACATCTGATATTCCTGACTTAGACCCTCTTGATCCGGCGTTTAATTCCACGACACTATCTACCGAACAGAACACACTATTAAACCCGCTGTCGAAAAGGCCCCCAAGGGCCCATTGGAAAAAGCCCGTGTTTCGCTTTTTTGAAGGCGTAATAGAGCGGATGGCCGGCTTTGTTTCAATTACCGAAACCAGAGAGCTAGATAGTCTTTTGCGAAAATTTGGTTCATTTTTAACACCCGTAGAACAAGCACTGGATATGATCTGCCAGGTATCCGACTTTGAAGGCACTCATTCCAGAAAAATTATGAATTGCAAGCCTGTGGATGCATCAATTGACGCCTCTGTAAAATTCCAGATAGCGCGGACGGGCAAACAAATCACAGACCTCACTTTTCCAACCATTCGCCTGCCCGGAACCAAAATCGCGTGGAACACTTCAGTTATTGATATTAAAATAACCGACGTCGCCAACGGAACAGTGATTCAGGGGAGTGCTTACAACACGCGGTTGAATATTTCTTCACGACTGTCTGATGGAAATCAGATCGACGGCATTACACTAAAACTGGAAAAAGAATCTGAACTAGCGAAAGAGCGAATCAAAGCAACCCTTATATTTTCGTTAGTCAAAGACTTTAGCCTGCTCGAATTAGCATTGCAAACATTGGTCAATGAAACCAATTCAGGGAACTCGAATAGTCTCAGCCCGCAGTCCTTCCAATATGATGTTATTGCGGGATCATTAATTAATGATATGTCTGAAATATCAAAAAATAAAACAAACCAGATTACTCTACCGTAAAAGCTGAGCTCGATTTATTTGAGGGTATGTGACAAATATCACATCAAAACTAGCGAGATCGCCCTAGAATTAGATTCTAGACATTCTCCTCAAAGCGGTTTAGTAGCTTATCCCCGGAGCGACCCTCCGGGGTTTTTTTATCTAACCATCCCGTATCAAAAATGGCAACGATGAATTTAACTTTTTGAGTAGTTTCCTGGGTTCTAATCTGGATCGTCTTAAGCTAATAACTAAAAAAACTAGGCTGCGATCTTTGCCAGAGCGTTGTCGATAGAGCCAACAATCTGATCTATGTCGTCCTTGGTACAAATTAACGCCGGACTCAGGCAAAGCGTGTTGTTGAATTCATGGAAGCTTCTGTTGGTTCTTCCGATCATTACACCCTGCTGGAGGCAATCTGCAGCAACAGCAGCCGCCACGGATTCATCCACCGGCTCTTTTGTTACTCGATCCTTAACCAACTCTGCACCTAAGAATAAGCCTTTCCCGCGCACATCACCTACCATCTCATACTTATCCTTGAGTTCGTGGAGCTTATCCATCATGTAGTCGCCCATTCTGTTTACATTATCAAGTAGGTTTTCCTGCTCAATTATTCGCATATTCTCAAGGGCCGCAGCGGGGCCACCTGCGCAACCACCAAACGTGCTGATATCACGAAAGAAATGCATCTTATCACTTGGATCAGCCAGAAATTCATCGAAAAGGTCCTCGGTGGTTACCGTGCAGGAAATTGCCGCGTAGCCGCTGGCCACACCTTTTGCCATAGTGACAATATCGGGTTTAACATTGTAATGCTGATAACCGAACCACTTCCCAGTTCGGCCCATACCACAAACCACTTCATCCATATGAATAAGAACACCATATTTAGTGCAAATTTCCTGAACCGTCTCAAAGTAACCTTCTGGAGGAGGGATCACTCCACCGCCTGCCGTAATCGGCTCAAGAATTACCGACCCTACGCTATCCGGACCTTCTTCGAGAATAACCCGCTCGAGCTCCTTCGCCGCCTGAACACCATAATCAGGATCATCACCATTTTCCGCCCGATAAGCCATGCAGTGCGGAAATTCGACAAATCCTGGCGTGTAAGGTCCGTACTGATCCTTGCGTTGAATCTGACCGGTTGCACTTAACGCAGTAATTGTGGTGCCGTGGTAGTCACGGTCACGATAAATAATTTTGTGTTTCTTGCCATCATTTTTCAATGCGGCAAGCTGGCGAACCAGCTTGAAGCCTTTTTCATTAGCTTCAGAGCCTGAATTAGAAAAATACACTCGGTTCAATCCCGGCATTTTATCAATCAACTGGTCAGCAAACTTTGCACCCGGAATGTTTCCTGCAGAGTTAGCGAAGTAGCACATTTTTTCAAGCTGATCACGAACTGCATTGGCAATACTGGTTCGCCCATAGCCAACGTTGACGGTCCACACACCACCAGACACTGCATCCAAATACTCCTTGCCGTTAATGTCTCTAACTCGCAGACCTTCACCTTCGACAATAACCATCGGCGCACCTTCCTGCATCGGCTTTTGCTGAGAAAGGTGATGCCAGACATAAGCTCTGTCACTATCTACAATCGCGGCTGCATCTGCGGGGGTTTCTATTGCTCTGTTCATTTCGAAATACCGTAAATTATGGGAAAAGACTATGATTCTAACAATACTCTGACCGGACAAATTATCAATAGAGCCAGTTAGGAATAATACATTGTACCAGCATCAAATGTTCATTTGATCAATGATAAATCTTTGAGGGTTGAGCCTTCCCGAGTACAATCGGGTCATGGACGTTTCTCATATTTTTGACCCTCTTAATGATGCCCAGCGAGAAGCGGTTGCCGCCCCTCCCGGGCCATTGCTGGTACTTGCCGGTGCCGGCAGTGGAAAAACCCGTGTCCTAACCCACAGAATTGCCTGGTTAATCCAGGGATTGCAGGTTTCCCCCTTGTCTATCATGGCCGTAACCTTTACCAACAAGGCTTCTCGGGAAATGCGAGGAAGAATTGAAGAATTGCTTCAACTTCCCTCAGGAGGATTATGGATGGGCACATTTCACGGCATCTGCCATCGTCTTTTGCGGATGCATTATGAAGAAGCCGGTCTACCCGAAAGCTTTGAAATTCTCGACAGCGATGATCAGTACCGGCTTGTTCGCAGGGTCCTGCGAGAACTCGACCTTGATGAAGCCTATTGGCCACCCCGTCAGTTACAGTGGATGATTAACAACCACAAGGAAGAAGCCCGTCGGCCAGAGCACCTCCCTGCGGGAAATGACAGTCAACAACAAACCTTGTTTCGGGTCTACGCAACCTATGAAGAGCTGTGCCGGAGATTCGGTCTAGTAGATTTCGCTGAGATCCTGCTTCGCACGCTGGAGTTATTCAGAAATAATCAGACAATCCGTGAAACCTACCAGAATCGATTCGAACATGTACTGGTGGATGAGTTTCAGGATACCAACACAATCCAGTATCATTGGATCAAACTTATCTCTGCCAAACACAAAAACCTGTTTGCCGTGGGTGATGATGACCAGTCCATTTATGGCTGGCGCGGTGCAAAAGTAGAAAATGTTCTCAGTTTTGAAAAAGACTTTGTCAACGCTACTGTGTTTCGACTGGAACAGAACTATCGCTCAACCGGAAATATTCTTAACGCTGCCAACGCGGTTATATCCCACAACTCGGGGAGAATGGGCAAAGAATTATGGACCAACGAGGCGGATGGACTGCCAATTCGCCTGTATGCCGCCAGCAACGAAATCGATGAGGCTCGATTTGTCGTGGATAGCATACAGGGTTGGGTAGAAAACGGTAACCGAAGAGATGAAACGGCTATACTGTATCGTTCAAATGCACAATCAAGAGTATTCGAGGAACAGCTTTTATCCCGCGGAATTCCCTACCGAGTCTACGGCGGACTCCGATTCTTTGAACGGGCTGAAATTAAGGATGCCCTGGCCTATATGCGCCTGATCGCCAACCGTGAATCAGATCCGGCATTTGAACGAATAGTGAATCTGCCCACTCGGGGAATAGGCAACAAAACTCTGGAAGTTGTTCGAGAACTTGCCCGGGAGCGCCAGATATCAATGTGGCAGGCATCGATAGTGACTGTTAATGAGAGTGGTTTATCACCCAGAGCATTATCTGCCGTTAGTCGATTTCTGGAACTCATAACCCAAATTGCCGCGGACACCGCAGATCTTGAGCTTGGAGAAATCACTGATCACGTAATTAAACAAAGCGGTTTGCTTGATCACTATGGCAAGGACCGGGGCGAAATGGCTCAAGCCAGGGTGGAAAACCTTGAAGAATTGGTGAATGCGACTCGTAACTTTATCCCCGATGAAAATGAGGAACTCGATGAGTTATCGTTGTTTCTTGCTCATGCCGCGCTGGAAGCCGGCGAAGGTCAGGCGGAAGAATGGGAGGACTGTGTTCAGCTAATGAGCTTGCATTCGGCCAAAGGTCTGGAGTTCCCTCTGGTGTTTTTATGCGGACTTGAAGAGGGACTTTTCCCTCACCAACGTTCTATCGAAGAAGATGGACGACTCGAAGAGGAGCGCCGTCTTTGCTATGTCGGCATGACCCGTGCAATGCAACAGCTGTATATCTGTTACGCTGAGATTCGTCGATTGTACGGAAAAGAAAATTACACTCAGGCTTCACGCTTTCTTTCTGAAATTCCAGATGAATATGTAGAGGAAATTCGCACATCACGAATTAGTCAGACAACATTTAGGGGCGGATCTAGGAGCCCAGCAAACGCAGGCACGACTGAAGGATTTAAGGGTCTGCAACCCGGCAAAGCGGTCCGGCATCACAAATTTGGTGAGGGGATGGTGATCAACTTTGAAGGACAGGGCGCTCATGCCCGAATCCAGGTTAATTTTATTGATGTTGGCCCAAAATGGTTAATTTGTGCGTATGCTAATCTGGAGCCAATTTAAGACCCACGGCTTTGATCGGTCGATATCGGATCAACGAATGTTAGTTATAACCTAAACTCTCACCTCTACCAAATCCCGGGTTTTGTTTCGTGGATGAGAAACAGAACGAGCAGCAGTGGGAGCAACAGTGGGAGCAACAATATTTCTGATTTCGCCCAGCGGAGTATGAT
Organism: Gammaproteobacteria bacterium; assembly: GCA_024679435.1. Lineage (GTDB taxonomy): Bacteria > Pseudomonadota > Gammaproteobacteria > Arenicellales > Poriferihabitantaceae > JAIBDK01. The sequence goes on from JAIBDK010000008.1 coordinate 6,799, forward strand.
GATCAAAGCGCATATTAACCCGGGGTTCGTTTTTTGAATCTTCCGGGGATTCAATAGTAGCCTTCCAGTGGAAACATGGGTTATCTACCTGATAGGGACGCAGTGGAGCAGTAATCAGCTCTGGGTGATCGTAGAGCATCTCATCGGTGACGGGAATGAAAACTTTGTGATTCATCGATATACCCTCTGGTATAGTGTTCGGATTTAAGCGTAATCTTCACGAAATTATTTTTCAGCTATGGATTTATAATTCGCTGATCGATATTACACTCTCTCTGGATGGCGTCAGGAGGGGTATTTGATGGTAATGTTATGGTAGTAATCTGGCCTGAACGGCTATTTTTTGGGCTATTGTGATCCGGTATACTGCCTGGGACTGTTCCGTGTAATTTATTTTAAAAAGGAGACAAAATGTCTAGAACTATTGCCATTGTTGAAGATGACGCTGATCAGCGGGAAAACTATTCTGATGCATTGGAATCCCAAGGGTATGTTGTGCAGGCCTATGCCAATAAAAAGCGGGCGCTCGAAGGCTTTCACCAGTCTCTTCCCGATCTCGCAATTCTCGATATAATGCTGGAGGATGAGATTGACGGGGGGTTTGATCTTTGCCGGGAGCTTCGGCATTTAAGCCCGAAATTGCCTATTATTTTTCTCACTGCCCGTGATAGTGATATTGATCGGGTATCCGGCTTACGACTGGATGCCTGGGATTACATTACCAAACCGGTAAACCTCCAGTTTCTCGCGGTTCGTGTATCCTCATTGTTCCGTATCGCCTCATCGGTGAAAAGTGAATCGGATTACTCCTCCGCATTGGTATTAGGCGACCTTGAAATTGACCAGAACAGCATGTCTATAAGCTGGCGTGGACATCTTCTTCATCTGACACTAACAGAATTCTGGCTAATTGAAGCATTGGCCAGAAATCCCGGCCACGTTAAAACCTATGAAGCATTGATGCAAACCACTCGCCAAAGTTATGTGGAAAAAAACACCATCAACGGATATGTCCGTCGAATTCGTAAAAAGTTCAAGGAAGTCGATTCCTCATTTTCCATGATCCAGACAGTGTTCGGGGTCGGATATCGCTGGCAACCCGACTAGATTGTCCGGGAATGACCCGGAACGGAAAGCAATGTTAAGGACCCTTCGCACACTCAGTATTCGATCCAAACTACTCTGGATTGTGCTGTCGTTGCTGGTAATTCCCTGGATGGGTTATTACTATGCTCTGGAAATGAAACGGTTTTTGGTGCAGGGACAGCAGGATGCATTGCTACTTACAGCCAGTGGGATCGCCACGGTTTTAAATGATCGGTCAGACCTGTTTAATCCTGAAACCGGTGTTCCAGAGGTGCTGGGTGAGGAAAATGATCTATATGCGCATGAACTCAACAGTTTGATTCAGCTTGACGGAAAGACAGCTGACTGGGAATCGATCGAGCAATACGCCAGCTACTATACCGGAAATGAACTTCTGTATTGTAGTGCAGATTACGACCCAGATTCGTTTTCTCTCAAAAACATCATAGGTTATTTTGAAAATTATCTGTACGCACTGTTTGAGATAAATGATAGTCAGTTGATTTATCGAGACCTCGAACGAGTTTCTCTGGATTCCAGCGATCAAATAAGAATGCTGGTCCAGCGCCCCAATGGAACATTAGAACACTATCTATTACTCGCTGCCGAGCCGGGCAGAATGAGCGTGTTTCTTGTGGATGAAGATTGGGAACTCCCTCTGGAGGGCGATGATGTCACCGCATTTACTGCCGAAATGGCCGAAACCGAATGGGGCTATCGAATCGAGTTGCGAATTCCTCGGGAGTTCATAAGTTATCGCTCAAGAATCGGCTTTTTCGTTGTTGATGTCGATGATGCCGAAACCCGTAAAATAGCCCAGATCATTTCCACTTCTCCTGAATTATCGGATGAGGGAGCCGGCCAAATTCTGATTACTTCACCAGAGCTCACCAAAATTCTGAAAGGTCTGGATCGCCCACAATCAAGAATCTGGATTCTTGATAATCTACAACGAGTTCGCGCCGTAGTAGGTGGGCTTTCAGCAGCGGCACCTTCTGAGTCCAGTATCGAAGCCGAGGAAAGCTTCCTTGTACAAATGTATCGATCAGGTCAAAAACATGTGGACAATCTGCTTCGACGACCCCCTGCTCAATTTACCGACTTTTCACCCGAAGTCACCCACCGCCCTGATAAAATTTTCACAACTATACTTAAAGGCACACCCCGGGTAGAAGAACGCCCCTCTTTAGATCAAAAAACCCAGATTGTAGTGGCAGGTTATCCCATAAAAAGCGGTGAAGAAATTATGGGCGCTGTGATTGTTGAACAAAGTAGTCACGCCATACTCGCATTGCAGTATCAATTGTTGAGAAGCCTTACTCTGGTCACAATTCTGGTATTTTTCTTTGTTCTGGTAACCCTTTTTATATTTGCCTGGCGCCTCACCGTTCGGGTTCGCAGGTTATACAACACTACAGAACAGGCAATTACCGCCGAAGGTCGTGTACTTGAAGAAAAAATACCCAAACGTATTTATCCCAAAGATGAACTGGGGGATTTGGGACGCAGTATCACCAGTATGCTTCAGCGACTATCTGGTTATACCCGTTACCTGGAAGGTATGCCGGACACTCTGGCTCACGAAATGAATAATCCTCTTAACGTAGTCAGCTCATCATTACAAATACTCGAAGCAGATATGCCGGAAATCCAGAAAAACAAACATATGCAACGGGCCACGAATGGTGTTAACCGATTACGGATTATTCTCACCAATCTCACCGAAGCGGCTAACCTTGAAGAGGCCATGCGCGATGAAATAAAGGAGCCAGTAGATTTATCGGAAATTATTCCGGAGTTTGTGGATGGTTATCGCAGCAGTCATCAGGGAATCCAGTTTCAGCTTCAATTACCCCGGACACCGCTGGTGATCAGAAGTAGCCCCGACCATCTGGCACAGATGCTTGATAAACTGGTGGACAACGCGGTTCAGTTTTCTTGCGAAGAAAAGCCAGTCGTAGTTCGTATCCGAAAGGTTGGAGACTGCGCCGAAATATCAGTATTGAACGAAGGCCCGGAGGTGCCAGAAAGCATCCGTGACCGTTTATTCGATCCCATGGTGTCCTACGGCAAAACTAATGCGAAACACTCACATCTTGGATTGGGATTATTCGTGGTTCGACTAATCGCCGAATATCACAAAGGAACCGCCTGGGCAGAAAACCGAATTGACCATCAGGGAGTTTGCGTTACTGTTTCTATACCTTTGCCAGGCTCAGAGCACTCGCGCAAGGAACCTAATCTTAAGAATACTCACAGTACCATGAATTGATTTCAATGTTTTTATCCTGGCTGAGAAACCACTCGGTCCCTTTAACCAGCTTTGTTTGCGGCTGATCGACGTCAAAATCTGCATTCTTGTACGTTCTGCCGTGCCATTTCGCCGAAACTTCGCTACCCGCAGCGCAGTTTTCACCGGAATACAGAACACAATAGGCATACCCCACCTGGGCGAACCGAAAAATCTTTTTGGTTTTAAATGAAGATTGACAACCCGCCTCATTGCTATCTCCCATCCATTTTAGTCGGATAGGCTGACCTTTTTTATTTAGCTTATACATGCGTATTTTTCCGTGGTCATGGGAAAATACTGTTTGAGGTATTGATAAGCCCGCTAAAAAAGCAATCTGGGTCAGGGTAATAATTACCCGAAAAGCACACCGCCTCACCAGCTACCCAGTTTCCATTGACGAACGTTCTGAGTATCCCCAAGTTGACTCTCCTCAGCAGACCAGACAGTATCGTTGCGCTTATTTTGATATATTTCGGTTACGCCGTTATTCCATTTCACAGTTACCCGCTCCAAACGACCAGCAACCCTTAATTCCTGTAGTTCGTAGTCCTGGTTTTTCTTTACTATCAAATCTTCAGGAATCAAAAGTTGTTGCTCTTCCTCGTTAGCTTCCTGTGCCATGGCGATTGGAAAAGCGATATCTGATCCGGCCCCGGAAATCAGTATAAATGCGCTTGCAGAAACTACCCCGGTCATTATTCTATTCAATTTTTTATCGCCTCCGCGTTTTACACGAACTTTAATTTGAGCACTTCAGGTTGAAGGCCTGAAAGTTCCATCGATCATCATTTTATCACGATTCATTTAGCGCGGGTCTATGGTGATATAAACTTAAAGCTTAGAGCCTAAAGTTCAAGGCCTTGGCCAAGGCCATTGATACAAACGCAACTAATAATGACATAATAGCCTGAATCCTCACTTAATTTTAATACCCCTATATGTCTCCAGATAAAGAAATCATCCTGGTGGATGGTGCCTCCTTTCTTTTTCGCGCCTATCATGCGATGGGACGCGCACCTCTAACTACCGCAGACGGTCGCACCACCCAGGCAGTTTTTGGGATGATCAATATGCTAAGAAGCCTGATAAAGGAACACCAACCCTCCCATATCGCAGTAATCATGGATGCCAAAGGCAAGAACTTTCGTCATGAACTGTATGCTCAATACAAGGCAAACCGGCCGCCAATGCCGGATGATCTGCGCGAACAACTGCAGTACATCAAAAAAATCATTCCCGCTATGGGCCTACCAATGATTTCAATAAGCGGTGTCGAAGCTGATGATGTCATAGGGACCCTTTCCCAACAGGCTACCCGCCAGGGGTTTCGAACCATGATTGTGAGCTCTGATAAAGATCTTACGCAACTGATCAATGACCGGGTTGAAATGGTCGATACGATGAAAAATACCCGCCTCGATCCCCAAGGCGTTGTAGACAAGTTCGGCGTGCCTCCAGAGCGTATTGTCGAATATCTCGCGCTCGTAGGAGATGCATCCGACAACATTCCCGGGGTGCCCAAAGTCGGCCCAAAAACGGCCAGCAGATGGTTAAATGAATACGGAGACCTCGATACTTTAATAGCCAACGGCGACAAGCTCACGGGTAAGGTAGGGGAACACTTCAGGGACAATCAGAATCAACTCGCCCTGTCCCGAAAGCTAACGACAATCAAATGTGATGTGGAACTTGAGCAGTCCCCGAAAGAACTGGTTAGAATGGATATCGATGTTGATTTATTGAAGGACTATTATACGGATCTTGAGTTTCGATCATGGCTAAAGGAACTGGATAGAGAAAACGGCGGTATTGCCGGCTCATCAGGTGCTCCAAACGATAATTCTAGCCATGACATAAACGAGAAAAAAACCGCGGTCTATGAAACCATTCTTAATGAAGATGACCTTAGCAAATGGATCAAGCGGTTGTCTGACTCAGAAATTTTTGCAATTGATACTGAGACTACATCGTTGGATGCCCAGCAGGCAAATCTTGTCGGCATTTCTTTTTGTGTCGAACCCGGGGAAGCGGCCTACCTTCCGATTGGGCACAACTATACTGGTGTCCCGCAACAACTCCCTTACAAAGAAACAATAGAAAAATTGCGACCTCTGCTTGCAGACCCTGATCAGGCAAAGACAGGCCAAAACCTGAAGTACGATATTGAGGTTCTTCAAAATGCCGGAGTTGATTTGCGCGGTGTTACTCATGACACAATGCTTATGTCGTATGTGCTTGATGCCGGTAATACAAGACACGACATGGATACACTCGCAAAGAAGCTTCTTGGCAAGGAGACCATCAAATTCTCGGACGTGGCGGGAAAGGGAAAAAATCAATTAACCTTTGACCAGGTTGAAATTGAAAAGGCAACGCCTTATGCAGCAGAGGATGCCGATATTACCTTGCAATTGCATCGAATACTGGTGGAGTCACTCGACAAAAATGAAAAATTGTTGAGCGTGTTCAAAAATATCGAAATGCCATTACTCAGCGCACTAGTCCGCACTGAAACCAACGGGGTAAAAATTGATGCTGTTCGACTCCGAACCCAGAGCGTCGAGATTACTAAACGACTGGCGGATATCGAAAAACAGGCTCACGAACTGGCGGGGGAGCCATTTAACATTGGTTCTCCAAAACAAATTCAGGAAATTCTTTACGAAAAGCAGGGGTTACCCGTGCTACGCAAAACCCCTAAAGGTCAACCCTCTACAGCTGAAAATGTCCTTCAGGAGCTTGCCGCAGACTATGAACTCCCCCAATTAATACTTGAACATCGGGGGCTTGCTAAACTCAAAAGCACCTACACGGACAAACTTCCTGAGCTGATTCACCCAAAAACTGGAAGAATTCATACCTCTTATCATCAGGCTGTCGCGGCCACGGGAAGGCTTTCTTCATCCGACCCCAATCTTCAGAACATCCCTGTACGTTCCGAAGAAGGCAGAAGAATCAGAGAAGCATTTATTCCGGAGAAAGGAAATATACTGCTGGCCGCTGACTATTCCCAAATTGAACTTCGGATTATGGCCCATCTTTCTGGTGATAAAGGGCTGGTTACAGCATTCAACAACAACATAGATGTACATAGTGCGACTGCTGCAGAGGTTTTCGAAACCACGCCGGAACAGGTTGATGAAGAACAACGGCGCAGGGCAAAAGCCATCAATTTTGGATTGATATACGGTATGTCGGCATTCGGTCTAGCCAGACAGCTAAAAATAGAACAAAAACAAGCCCGAGAATACATCGAAATATACTTTGACCGGTATCCAGGCGTTCTTGAATACATGAATTCAACTAAAGAAGGTGCACGTGAACTGGGTTATGTGGAAACCCTGTTTGGAAGACGATTGAACCTTCCAGATATCAATGCCAAAAACGCAGTTGTCAGGCAATATGCAGAACGAACTGCGATAAATGCACCAATGCAGGGAACCGCGGCAGATCTTATAAAGCTTGCCATGCTCGCTATTGACCAGTGGCTGCTGGAGAATCAGTCCAGCAGTAAAATTATTATGCAGGTTCACGATGAGCTGGTATTCGAAATTGAATCTAAAAATAAGCAGCAAATGACGGACCTTGCCAGAACACTGATGTGTGGTGTTGCGGAACTTTCGGTTCCATTAGTCGTTGATATTGGCTCTGGCCAAAACTGGAAAGAAGCTCATTAAAATTATAGAGCGTTATGCACTCAGAAGTTCAATCCATTTTAAAAAGAAATGGGAACATTTTTTTGATCTGGATGTTTGTACTCGAATATTGTTGGCAACCTATCGAACTGTTGCGGAATTACTGGACGCATTATTAAGAAAACCCATAATTCCAGATACCCGTATCGGTCAATTCAAATCCGTTATCATTTCTCGGCGCCAACTCCGCCTTCACATGAATTAAAAACAACAATCCTTAGAAATTAGTCACGCCATTTTCAAGTAAGTCTAAATTCTTGCCCGTTGCAGAATTTTCCTGCTTGAGGCAATATATTGGGTCTATGAGATAGATTTAGTCTGAAATTTAGCAGGAGACAGGAGTTGCACGAATCTGCCACTCAACACATTGCTGACCAAACTTCGGGATTTGCAAGAAAGCGAATAGAAAATATGCTTTCGGCGAGTGGCGTTTCAATTAACGGCTCTAACCCTTGGGATATCAAAGTTTCAAACCCCTCTTTTTTCAGCCGCGTATTAATAAACGGGTCACTCGGACTGGGAGAATCCTATCTAGATGGTTACTGGGACTGCGAACAGGTAGATGAAACCATTAACCTGATATTAAGATCTGAACTTTCCAACAGCCATAAATTTCTCAGTCATATCATTTCCCATATTCAGGCCACACTATTTAATTTGCAAAAGTCCTCCCGTGCATTCCAGGTTGGTGAAGAACATTACGACGTTGGAAATGACCTGTATTCCCGAATGCTAGACAAGAGAATGACGTACACCTGCGGTTACTGGGCTCGAGCGCAAAACCTGGAAGACGCTCAGCAAGATAAACTTGACCTTATTTGTCGAAAAATGGATCTTCAACCGGGAATGAAAGTTCTTGATATTGGTTGCGGCTGGGGAAGTTTTGCGGAATATGCCGCAAAAAACTATGGTGCTGAAGTGACAGGGATTACGGTATCCGCTGAGCAGGTAAAACTTGGAATGGAGCGCTGCAAAGGCTTGCCCGTCGATCTTCGGCTCAAGGATTATCGAGAAATTAACGAAAAATTTGACGGCATAGTCTCCATCGGTATGTTTGAACATGTCGGACATAAAAACTACCAGACTTACATGCAAACTGTGAACCAATGTCTTGAAAATGGTGGCCGATTTCTGCTTCATACTATAGGGAAAAACAACTCCCGCCCCGGGTTAGACCCCTGGATTGGAAAGTACATTTTCCCGAATGGTGAAATCCCGTCACTAAAAAGGATTGCTGAAGCTGCTGAGTCCAAGTTGATAATAGAAGATGTACACAACTTCGGTCCGGACTATGATAAAACCCTTATGGCATGGTGCCAGAATTTTAATAAAGCATGGCCTGATTTAAAGCATCACTACTCAGACAGATTCTACCGAATGTGGAATTATTATCTGAAAGTATGTGCCGGTGCTTTCCGGGCGCGAGATTTGCAACTCTGGCAAGTTGTAATGACAAATGGTATTTCCGCGGAAGCGTATAGACGACCTGAATAACACTCATACTAGTCGCCATTGCTAATCTAATGTGATTGGATTGTTTTGATTTGCAGGACGGTTATTGTTTTACTGCGTTTTCGTATGTTGGTCACTGCTCTGCCGGTACCGGAAACCAATTTTCCAATTCTTAAATTATCTGACACCCATGCTCGTTATCTTTGTGAAGAATCCGGGTATAAAATTCAACAATACCAAACCATCTGGCACCGCTTACCTGTTCTGTCAGATCATTCCCGTATTGCTCAGAGTCTTGTCCGGTATGCGAAGCACGCGACTGGTCTACAGTGTCAACAGACTTCCAGACGCCTGGACCTAACTGGTTAAAGGGTAGTGCTCTGTTGACTTCCACTACCCTTTCCATAAAGAGTATTCTACCCGGCACACGGTACTCTTCATCGAAGCCATGATATTCTTCACTTCAGAGCCGTCGAAGTTGATCAACGGCTATCACTGAACGAACATAACTTTCCGGAAAGCTTTACAGTAACCCTATAGATAGAATACTTCATTGACCTCACAGACTAAACGCAAATCAATATGAAATTAAGCATCGTCATCCCCTGCTATAACGAAGTATCGACCATTGAAGAGATTATTAATGCCGTAAACGCATCTGCACATATTCAAAAAGAAATCATCGTTGTTGATGATTACTCTAACGATGGCACCCGCGAGAAACTTCAGCAGGAGCTGCACAAACGTGTTGATCAGGTTCACTATCATGATGCGAATATGGGAAAAGGTGCGGCATTGAGAACAGGAATTAAACACGCGACTGGTGATGTTCTGATTATCCAGGATGCAGATCTGGAGTATGACCCTCAGGAGTATCCAATGGTCATCGGTCCTATACTTAATGGCCAAGCCGACGTTGTGTACGGTTCCCGGTTCATTGGAGCCCAGGCACATCGTGTGCTTTATTTCTGGCACCGTGTTGGTAACGGGTTTTTAACATTGCTGTCCAACATGTTCACCAATCTCAATCTCACCGATATGGAAACCGGTTATAAGGCGTTTCGAACCGACATCGTTCAATCCATAGAGATACAGGAAAACCGTTTTGGCTTTGAACCGGAGATTACAGCAAAGATGTCGCGTATGAACGTGCGAATCTTTGAGGTCGGGATTTCATACAATGGGCGCACCTATGCAGATGGCAAGAAAATCGGCTGGAAAGACGGATTTAGTGCCATTTACAGCATTATCAAATACAATATTTTCTGCAAGTAAAGCCGTTTTAATATTTATATTAAGGTCAACCGGAAATATATTGCTCAAGCTGAGTGATGGTAAATTGTTGCTCCTTTATCACCGCTTTAACAAGGTCTCCTATAGACACCATTCCGAGGACTTTTTCATTCTCCACTACCGGAAGATGACGAAAGTCATTCTCCGTCATCATTGACATGCATTCGTTTACACTGTTATCCAATGTAATGGTCATAACATCTTTGGTCATTATTTCACTGACTCTTGCGGTACTCGAAGATCTGTTTTCAAGAAAAATTTTTCTCGCATAATCTCTTTCGCTGAGAATCCCTGATAGCTTTCCATTATCTATCACTAATAACGCACCTATTCCCTTTTCAGCCATCAAACGAATTGCGTTATGCACCAAGTCGTCTGACTTGACACTCCAGAGTTCATTGCTTTTACCGTTTAAAATACTGGAAATCTTGTTCACACAAAACCCTCGACTATGTTCGCATTGCAGATCATCATACCAAACAACAGGTTAGTTGACGAGTACCGACTCGGCTCTTATAAACGGCTTGCTGGATTTGAACACTTCAGAGGCAACCGAATCCTGAAACAGGCTCCGGTTCCAGCTTCATCAATCAAATCCAGAGTGCCTTCCATTTTCTCAATTAACTGACGACTGATGGACAGTCCCAGCCCGGCGCCACTGGTTGTGGAAACCTGTTCGACACCGCGACTGAATTTATTGAATACCGCAGCCTTATCGGTGATACCCCGACCATTGTCTCGAACATAAACCTCATAAAAGCTCTCCGTACAAAGGCTGGCGATTTCCACCATCGGCTCTGGATTGGTATTGTATTGCACAGCATTGGTCACCAGGTTAATCATCACCTGATGAAATCGATCCGAATCCCCCATGATCATTACCCGCGCTGATCTCTGACGTAACTTCAGATCCACACCATTTCTTACTGCAATACCTCTGCATGTATCAATAGCCCTGTCAATTATCGCCTCGGGGTTTATTTCCTTGCAATCTATCTCCATTTCTCCATGTTCAAATCGGCTTACTTCAAGAATTTCGTCCAACAACCGTGTCAAACGCAGGCTTTCCTCATGAATGATCTTGTTGAAGCGGGCCCTTTTTTGCGGTTCCAGACTTTGATTCTCTATTAAAATTTCCGACATTGAACGAATCGATGTCATCGGCGTGCGCAACTCGTGACTGACCTGACTAAGGAATTCATCTTTATGAATATCCAGTTCCTGCAACGTTCTGTTTGCATCCCTGAGTTGCTCCGCGGTGGAGCGTAGTTCTTCAGACTGAAGCTCCAGCCTTCGACTATATTCAACCACTTGTTGAGTTTCATCCACCAGATTTATTATTTCCTCGAGACTGATTGTTTCCCCGGTTGCTATCTGGGAAACCAGCGTACGAGCTGCAGATGCGCCGATATTGCCGGCAAGATGACGTTCTATGTTAGCCACGAAATGCGGATCTGGAATATCTCTGGAATGATGATCCACACTGTTTTTTGACATCTGATTGAACAGAGCGCGGGTCTGATCAGCACCCAGTATGCGCTGGGTCAGCCAATATAGTTCCCGGGTTGTGGTCTTGCGCTGCAACACCCGGGACTCGGTGCCCGGTAAATTGCGAAATGCATCCACAAAAAGAACACTTTGCAACTTTTCCAGAGGAGATTGAGTCGTCCACAATGACACAACAAATATTAAGAGAGTATTCAATCCCAGACTCCAGAACACCGCATGCACGAGGGGATCCAACCCCGACAAACCAAGAAACGCACCGGGCTTCAGTAAACCAATTCCAAACAGGCCATTTTCAACAATATCTGCAACCATCCCTCCAGTTTCCACCAGACTGGGAAGGAACAAAGTGTATCCCCATAACAGAAAACCTGCGGTCATTCCGCTAATCGCTCCTTTTACGGTCGCGTTTCTCCAGAACAGCCCGAGAATTAGCGCCGGACTGAACTGAGCCACGCCCACAAAAGCAATCAACCCTATGGATGCCAGCGCATCAGACTTAGCACTGGAGAGAAAATACAGGTATCCCAGAAAAAGTATAACGCCTATGGATATGCGCCGACTGATCAGCATGAAGTGCTTTATGTCACCACTTTCATCCAGCTTAAAAAACGGTGAGTGCAACGCAACCGGCACAATTATATGATTTGAGATCATAATTGACAAAGCAATACTGGCTACGATAACCATGGATGTCGCTGAAGAAAACCCCCCAATAAAAGCCAGCAACGCGAGTGCTTCTTGTCCGGCAAAAATCGGAAGGGTCAATAAAAACATATCCGGATTGGCATTTGCCGGAAGAACAGCAAGCCCTACTATGGCAATAGGTATAACGAACATACTCATTAGAAACAGATAAAGTGGAAAAGCCCATGATGCAGTTCTCAAATGATCTTCATTGGCATTTTCTACCACCGTAGTTTGAAATTGACGCGGAAGACAGACGATGGCTATCGACGACAACAGCAGGAGATTGACCCATCGCCAACCGAATGATTGGCCTTGCTGAAGCACAACACCCGCTGATTTGTACTCAAAGACCTTACCCACACCACCGCTAATATAAAAGACCACAAAAACACCAACCGCAAGAATGGCAAATAACTTTACCAACGCCTCGAATGCAATAGCAGCAACTACTCCCGGGTTCCGTTCATTGGCATTTAAGTTACGGGTCCCAAACAGTATTGTAAATATTGCCATTAAAATCGCAATCCAAAGTCCAGAGCTAG
>JAIBDK010000242.1 GCA_024679435.1 Gammaproteobacteria bacterium
GCCATAATGCTATTACCTTTGTAAATTGAATAAATTAAAAATGTGCAGCTTAAAAATTGAAACGGGTATATCGGAGAGCGACGCGGGAGGAAAAACCTTTTGAGGGAACCAAACGAGAGGTGAACCAATGATGCCAGCTGGTAAAACTGCAGTGGCGCGGATGGTACTCTACTGCGATCTAAAAAGATAGTCTTTTTTTCAATAATTTCCGGGTATCGAAATGATTGAAAACACGTACTATTTCAATAAGTTGGAATTCTAACCTGAAAAATTAGGTGCTACTTTTTTTCGAGTTTAATTCTTGTGCCGGATTCCCCCGATTCAAGTCTGCGGAGATGAAATTGAACCAATACATCTTTAGGGAACTGTTGACTGAGGGAATTGAATTTATGCAGTGCGTCGGGCTGATGTGTTTTCATAGATTCATAAGCGTCAAGATACATGCCGATATTGCTTTGACGCTGATTTTCTGGGCTCCCCGGTTCAAACACAGAGATGCTTTTGCTTTTTCCCTTGAGCTGAATCTCACCAATGGGTCGACCTTCAAACTGTGCTATTTGATCAGTGGTATCGCCGCTTACACAAATTCTCGAACCGAAGAATTTGTTCGCACTCTCCAGCCGGGCTGCAATATTGATGGTGTCACCATAAGCCGTATAGTCAAAAAAGGCTTCACCACCAAAATTCCCTACGATAGCGGGACCGGAGTTGACACCAATTCGCGTAACGCCCACAGAGATCGCGGATGATTTTTCCTGACGAAATTGCTCAGCAACCCGATCGAGTTCCAATGCGCATAAAACGGCTCTTTGAGCATGGTCGGGTTGGTTTTCTGGCGCGCCAAAAATGATATGAATGGCATCACCGACAATTTTGTCGAGCGTACCTTCATGTTTAAACACTACCTGAATCAGTCGGCCTAGATATTCATTCAGCACAGGTATTACTATCGACGGTTGGTTTTCTTCAATGAGCGTAGTGAAGCCTTCAAGATCGGTAAATACAACGCTGAGTTCCCTGCGCTCGCCACCCAGTTCAAACAGGGCGGGATTTTCAGCAAGTCGGGGAACCAGATTGGGTGAGAAATATCTCCCCAGCTGATCATTGGTTTTTTGCATATTGGCAGATTCAATAACCATTTTTCTTGCCTGCATTGTCAGCAATGTGAGGATGCCTCCAATCATAGATAAAATAGCGATACGCGTTACTACCCGGCCAATTGAAATGTCCGACGTCGTATAGGCGAGCAGGTAACTCGACGTAAAAATGGTGTTTGAATCTGTCATCGCAATTGCAGTAAGCAGTAGATGAACCAGCAACGATCCGAGCGCTACCAGGAATGGATACAGTGGACGCATCGCCAGAGTATTCAGGGCAATTAGCAGAATGGACATCAATGTTACTGACGTCTTGAGGGTGAGGCCTACTGGCATAGGCGTGCCGCCCAGAGTGGAATACCATATTATCGGGAGTATGGAAATGACAAAGACATCCATGCCAACGCCCATCAACCCTACTAACCTCAGGTGACGCTTTTGCACAACAAGGCCCGCCGAGATTGTAGCGACTACCAGATAGGCGGCGATTACGGAAAGTGTCGCTAATTGATCAAATCGGGATGCGCCCAATATCCACATAAGCGGTGCCATAATAGCCATAAGCATGAAGCGGACTGTCGTTATCAACTTCAGGGCGTTTAGTTCTCTGAGTGCCAGTAACGCCTCTGCAGGTTCGAGAATACGGGTTTGGTTATTTTTCACGGATTATTGTGCCGTTCGATGGTTTCCTAGAATCGATCCGGACGAAATGGTTCAATGTTGCTGGACAGCGGCTCACCGGCAATAAGTTCTGAAACAAGTTTGCCACTGATTCCGGCCAGCGTCAGCCCAATGTGTTGATGACCAAAAGCAAAATAAATGTTTTTCGACGTTGTGGATTGACCGATGACGGGCAGTGAGTCTGGCAGGGTAGGACGATACCCAAGCCAGTCAGAATCATACTGTTTTGGAAGATTGAGCATTTTTCTGGACATACGAGAGAGATATGCCAGATTTTCAGAATTCTTTTTGTCAGACAGTCCGGCAATTTCAACCGTTCCCGCAAAACGGAGTCCCAGATTCATTGGGGTGGCATAAAAACCTGCCTCAGCCCAGGCTATTGGTCGATTTATCAGATGTTGATGGCCTGTATATTGAATGTGATAACCTCTTTCTGTCTCCAGAGGCAGGCTGGACGCTTCGCAACCCGCGATTTGTTTTGAAAATGCGCCACAGCTAACCAGCGTTTTATCAACAGCGAGTTTTTCTCCATTATGAAGAATGACCTGTAAGCCGGTCGAATTATCGATAATCTCTCTGGCGTGGTCGTTTTTGTATGTGCCGCCGGAATCTATGAAATGCTGGAAAAATCGGGTTACCAGAGATTGCGGATTTAATACCTGCCGTGCATTTCTGAATAGCAGACCTTTTTCAAAAATTGGAGCGAGATTGGGTTCCAAATCATGGATGTCGGTTTTGCCGAGCTCGGAAAACGTTACTCCCTGATCTGCTCTCGCCTGATTTCCCGCTCTGGCAGAGTCAAACCCCTGTTGATTTTGGTATACGTAGATACATCCATTGGTTGCGAAAAGATCGTGGGTTCTGGTGATATCAATTAAGGGGTCTAGTCCGTCGTTGGCATCTTTGAGAATGCTGCCCAACGCATTGATCGTAGTCTGGACCCGGGAAGGTTGGCAGTTGCGCAGGAAAGAGAGCATCCATGGCAGGTGAGTTATTGCATACCAGGGGTCAAAGCTCAAAGGGCTGTTTTTTCCAAACATCAGCTGCGGAAGTCGTTTCACCAGACCGGGATCATTCACAGGAACACAACCGTAATCGGCGATGGTGCAGGCGTTGCCCGAAGACGTGATTGATCCGGGTTGATTGCCGTCTATCAGGGTGACTTTAAAACCTTTATGTTGAAGCCAGAGCGCGCTGCTGACGCCGACAATGCCGGCGCCTATTATGCCGACGTGAGTGTTGCTATTCATTGTTTATGTTTCATAAGAAAGCCTATACCTAGCGGCTACCAGGATATATCAATCGTGAAAGTCTGCTGACCCGTGATGGAGCCTGATGCGCGATAGTTTAGCTCATGGGCCTGAATTGAGCCGGAAGAGTAAAGAACGTAGCTTGTGGTTCGGGTTCCATATTGTTCTCCCTGAATAAAAATCGAGGAAATAAAACGCTCTACCTGTCTGCTTAAACCGGTGTCGGGAAGGTCAGCCTCGTCGGCCAACGTTTGGTCATGCATGATCTGATTCAGGGTGTCGATTTCTATTGCACCATGTTGTGAAACCAGGTGGCTCAATTTTTGTACGCCCAGCGACATCTTGGGCCAGCGTTGATCAATAAATCCATTTGATAGACTATGAAAACCATCGCTAAGTCGGGTCAGGACATTGTTCTGATTGCAATAAACATGAAGGTTTCGAATATCACCAAAAACCAGGTTAAACGGTCCGTACTTGTGGCCCTGGTCAACCAGAAACTGATGGAAGTTGAGGTCTCCCCCTGGCTTTTGATATGCCCCGTCCAGATACATTTTAACAAGCTCCCCTCGGCTCCGCGCATCGGGATTAATGTTTTCTTCCGTTCTGAAATTGGTGATGGCGCAAAATTTTCCTGATCGGTTAATGCCCAGCCAGGTTCCCCCCTTGCGTTGATCTCTTCCCGCCAGAATGTGCGGATGGTCGGGCCAGTAATGCATAGGTGATGAAGGTCTGTCATGATATTCGTCCCGATTTGCCGCGATAACCAGTGGGAATTCAGGATGTTGGTTGATCGCAAGAAACAAGATGCACATTGACAGTTAATTTTGAAAGATGTTGGTCTAAAGTAAACCTGCAGTCTAACGGGAGGTTAGAATAAGACAAACCTTTTTTAAACCACTTAATCAGGATTAACGTCCAGATGTATATGAAGTTATGACTAATCAGCACATCCAGTGGTACCCGGGCCATATGCACAAGGCCAGTAAGGAAATCCGGGAAATGTTCTCCCGGGTGGATGTCTTTATAGAATTGTTGGATGGACGTGTGCCTTTCAGTAGCTCCAACCCCATGTTGGCGGAAATGCGTGACGCCAAGCCTTGTCTGACGGTGATTGCCAAGACGGATTTATCCGACCCTGATCTCAATGGAGTCTGGAAAGATCATTTCGAAAAGAGACCCGGTGTAAAGGTGCTGTTGGCAGATGTACGCAAAAACAGCAGCGTAAAACAGGTGCCCGGGTTATGTCGAAGTCTGTATGCTGAGAATGGCGGCAAGCAACCGGCCATAACCGCGATGGTCATGGGGATTCCCAACGTTGGAAAATCAACCCTTATTAACGGGCTTGCCGGAAGAACTGTCGCCA
>JAIBDK010000235.1 GCA_024679435.1 Gammaproteobacteria bacterium
GCCTGACAGTTAAATAACTTGATCCTGGCTTTGCGAACTAACGGCCAAATTAACACTCAAACAGAGAACCGAAGTCCTCAGGCATGAACATTAACATGAACACACAGACCATCACCCTAAACCAGGCCGCTTAAATGAACCATAGCAGTCTCACTCCGATACCGATACCAACGTTTGTTCTTTTCCGTGCCTGCTTAATAATGTTTACCAGTGCGTTTCTGGCAATAGCCCATGCAGCGGAACCCATGAGTATTAACACGCGATCCGGGGTCACCATCGGCGGGCATGACACCGTGGCGTATCACGCACCTGAAACGATCGAAAAACACAAAGCCGTAAAAGGTAACAAAGATCTGACGGTGGAATGGAACGGCGCAGTATGGCAGTTTACCCGTTTAGAAAATCAGGAGGCCTTCCTCGCCGACCCCGACCGTTACCGTCCTGCCTACGGTGGACATTGCGCCAATGCACTGAGTATCGGTGAGGGCCTGATTCGCACCAACGGAAAAACCTGGGAGATATACGAAAACCAGCTATATGTGTTTTATGCGCCTCGAGGTCGAAAGCGCTGGAATGACGGTAACTGGAAAAGCTACAAAACGGATGCCGACAAGGCATGGCGAGAAATCCTGGCTAATCAATAGAAACAAGAATCACATCGCCTTGTCGTCACATTAAAAAAGAGAGGATGCCCTGAATCAATGAGGCCGGATTTGCATAACGCTGATTTCATTTAAGGAACCCAGTCGCATCAACGGCCCCCAGGTTCCCGTACCGGATGAAACATACAGGTGATGATGCTGATTTATATACATTCCGCAAATTCGACTAAACTGTTGTTTGACGACATAATTAAACGGAAATATCTGACCGTTATGGGTATGGCCTGACAACATCAGATCAATACCATGCTCCATAGCTGATTCCCAACCCACCGGTCGGTGATAGAGAAGAATATTAAATTTCTCGAGGTCCTGTTCGATCGCGGGCAAATGAATTTCCACCTGATCTTTTCTATCAGCATCATCAATACCGGTAAACACCAACTCGTGATGACTGTCACTTTCCTGACGCAATGTCGTGACTCCCAGTCGCCGGGCAATGTCCAGAATTTTATCAAGATCAGCATAACGCTCATGATTCCCGATGATGAAATAGGTTTTGGCATTAAGTAATCCGATAGATTCAAGCGCGTCATAATCGACAGCACTGCTATCTATCAGATCTCCGGTAATGACCACGCAATCCAGCTCTAGCTGATTAAGACGATTAACGATCCTGCGCATATAGCCACCCTGACGAGAACCAATATGAACATCTGATATCTGCCCGACGCGATAAGAGCGGGAAACTTTTTTGCTGTAAACATCATGGCTTTTAACCGCAACATGATGAGAGAACACCACGGCGCCGATGACGAGAACAACACCGGATAGCAATATTCCTGTCACAACGGTCTGATCAGAGACCGGGCTGACAAGACGCATCATCTCGCCGATCAACGTCAGGCAGGCAAACACAAAACTCACTCCCATCCAGTGAACCATAAGATAGCGTACTTTCATTTTAGGGCCGCTGAATGAATAGTACATGCCGCCAAGCCCAATAGCCCACAGCAGCAGAGACGGTATAAGGCTGATTCCATCTCCGGAAAAATACCAGTTCGACAAGCGAAAAACCGGATAGACAAACACGAAATAACATACCGCCGGAAACAGCATGTTAAACATCATTCGGGTGTGGGAAGACTTTTCAGACATACAATTAGCAGATCGAGGTCTTAGCTGAAATTACAAGAATGGATGGACAGAATCGTCTTTGACGATGGAAACACCATAAAATTGCTGACAATATTCCGCCGGCCGCCCTGACAATTTTTCTAATTATGTCTGAGTGGATGCTATAACAAATTATAGCACTCGGTCCGGGTTATCTCGCCGGGCGAACACCCGCACTATTTTTGGCTGAAGGTACCAGACACCAACAAAACCAAACCACAGGCACATAAAAGTAATGTAGTAATCAGCAAAACTGGTTTTACGATTGAGCCGATAAGTGGTGAACTGTTTAGCGGCGAACCAGATGTTGAAACCAATACAGAAAAAAGTCAGGAAATGCAGATAAATTAATCCGTCGGGCGCATTTTGCACTTCGCCACGAAAAAACGGTTCAAGCACCCCGATAACAAAATAAATCACGCTCAAAAAAGGCAGGATTGTGGTAATCAGGAATAGACGCGCCGGCAACCTCAGATCGGGATTCAGGCGATCGTTTGCCGTAGTTCCAATACTGAACATCCAGCCCAGAATCACCGCCAGAAAATAAATAACCAAAAGACCCCACTCCATGGGATTATGGCCAAAACTGGAAAACTTATAAATCATATAAGGCGCCACCATCAAAATACACAACTGCACGGGGCTGGAGTTAATAAAGTAGTGAATGAAGGTTCTCATGGCTATTTATTGTTTTATCAAAATGGCAGTCGGCTTTTCTAGCTTTCGGGTCATTGTAATCTATAAATACAGAGCGAACAAAGCGCATAAGGACTATAATCTGGCCCACTAATTAATTGGAGACACGGCCCTGAAACCTTCATTAAAACTGCGGAAAACAAAGGTAATTGCGACAATTGGGCCGGCTTGTGACAGCATTGAGATACTAAAAGAAATGATAGAAGCCGGGATGAATGTCGCCCGGCTGAACATGTCTCACGGGAGTGTAGACTCCCATGCCGCTACGCTGACCAGAATTCGCACAGCGGCAAAAGAGGTAAATGCCACGGTCGCTATCATGGTGGATACCAAAGGCCGCGAGATTCGCACCGACAAGCTCGCAAAAGACAGCGCCTTACTAGAACGTCATCAGGAGTTTGCAATATATTGCGACGGCCGTCTGGGCAATGAAAACGGGGTTTCAATTTCCCACGATAACCTTTACAAACACGTAGCCAGGGGGGAGCGAATTCTTCTGGACGACGGCCAGATTGAACTTATTGTGACCGGCACCGACAAGGACATAATCCACACCCGCGTTGAGTGCGGCGGCGTGTTACGAAATACTAAAGGCGTCAATCTGCCCGACAACACGACGGCTTTCAATGACATACCCAACAACGATTTGAGAGAAATAAAGTTTTCCGCCGAACATGACGTGCAGTACATCGCCGCCTCCTTTGTTCGCAACGCCAGTGAGGTCTTCAATATGCGCAACATGTTGAAGCAAAACGGCGCGGATATTCCAATTATTGCAAAAATTGAAAACCGCGAAGGCGTTGATAACCTGAACAGCATCATCTCTGCCGCCAACGGCATTATGGTTGCCCGGGGCGATCTCGGTGTTGAGCTTGAGATGGGGGAAGGGCCCACCATTCAAAAACAGATTATCAGAGCAACAGTTTCCCAGGGTAAGCCGGTAATAACCGCAACCCAGATGCTCGATTCCATGGAACGAAACCCGCGTCCTACCCGGGCCGAAATCAGTGACGTGGCCAACGCAATATTCGACGGCACCTCCGCGGTTATGCTTTCTGGTGAAACCGCAGTCGGACGAAGACCCGTGGAAGCTGTGGCCACTATGGTTGGACTCGCCCGCGAGGCGGAGGCTGGTTTGCGTCAGTTTGGTTACCTTCAGCAAATAGAACCTAATCCGACCAATGAAGTCACCGAGGCGGTAGCTCAGGCAACCATTACCATGGCTAATCATCTGGAAGCGGCTGCCATCATTGCGCTCACGGAGACCGGTTTTACTTCTCGTTTAATCTCAAAGTACCGGCCCGACTGTCCTATACTGGCGATCACGTCATCCCAAAAAGTGGTCGCTCTGCTCACCATGAACTGGGGAATTCAGGCGATTCTCTACGAGGGCAGCGGAACCGACAAAGACAAAATCAAGTTTGCTATTTCAAGAGCCAAGGAGCTTGGTTATGTCCGCGACGGTGACCTGTTAATCATGACCGCAGGCAGTCATCATAAAGCCGGAAGCACCGATCTTATCCGGGTTCTTAAAGTAGAATAATTGTTCTGCAATTGAACCCGATAATCGCATTGAGTTGTCGACCGGGACCTTTTACTCCCTTACCCACAGCACTTCCTCGCCAGATAGTTGTTGAACTGCCACAGGTTTCTTTCAATGGGATGATAGGTTCCGGTGGGTAAAATCGGTGAACGGGAACCACTATGAAGCGCTTCTACCAAAATTTTGTCTTCATCGTTCGCTACATCGATATAGCCCTTAAATTCCTCCAACCACGACTCAAGTCGGTCTGGCGCTATATCCTCAAGCACCTCCGGAGGAAAAGCAACACCCCAGGTTGCCCGCATCTGGTCTGTGCCTGCAGGCTGAACCGTTATGTACCAAAGATAATCCGGCATCAGCGTTACCAGATGACAGGGGTATATACAAAAATCAATCATCATTCGACGCCATTCCCCTTTGAGCCTTTGGTTGTTCGGGTGAGCCGCCCCGGGCCCGGTCTCCAGCGGCTGTGGCGCCCGATGATAA
>JAIBDK010000013.1 GCA_024679435.1 Gammaproteobacteria bacterium
AAAAGACAAATAACCGTGATCCATTTCCATTCACCGAACGGAGATACCACCGTCGATTCCTTGACGGAGTCGGCAGTAGCAAATACAGCGGCATAATCCAGCGATCCAAAGACATACAGCACAGCAGCAATGCCGAGCAGGAAGCCGAAATCGCCAACCCGGTTGACCAGAAAGGCCTTCATATTAGCGAAGATAGCGGTGTCTTTTTCATACCAGAATCCGATCAACAGATAGGAAACCAGACCAACCGCTTCCCAGCCAAAGAAAAGCTGCAGGAAGTTGTTAGACATGACCAGCATGAGCATCGCGAAGGTGAACAGGGAGATGTAACAGAAAAAGCGCTGATAACCCGGGTCTTCTGCCATGTATCCGATCGTGTAGATGTGCACCATAAGCGATACAAAGGTCACGATAACCATCATGGTGGTACTTAACTGATCGATCAGAAATCCAATCTGAAAAGGAATTCCGCCACTGACTGCCCAGGTGTACAGAACTTCGTTGGATGTATTGCCGTTTTTGACATCGGAATAGACGATCAGGGATAGCACAAAGGCGATGGCAACGCCACCGATAGTGACGGAGTGTGCGCCCCGTCGGCCTATAACTTTACCGAATAGTCCGGCAATAATTGAGGCGAAAAGGCATACGAGAGGGATGGCCAGCGGGATATTGTGATAAATATTGCTCATCTAACGGTTATCCTTTCAGCGAATCCAGTTCATCGACGTTAATGGTTTGTCTGCTGCGAAACAGGACGATTAGAATCGCCAATCCAATGGCCGCTTCCGCTGCCGCAACAGTTAGTATGAAAAATACAAATATCTGCCCCGCGGTATCCTGCAGATAATGCGAAAACGCCACAAAATTCATATTGACTGCGAGTAACAGTAATTCAACGGCCATTAACAGAATGACCACGTTTTTCCGGTTCAGGAAAATCCCGACGATGCTGATACCAAACAATATTGCGCTAAGAATCAGGTAATGGGAAAGAGGTATCATGATTCTTTGCCTCTGATTACGGTGTCTGCTGGAGTATCGGCAGGTGTTTCGGGTTTCATTTTTACGATTCGCAGACGATCATCGCGATTGACCTTAACCTGCTCGGTGGGGTTGTTATATTTCGTGTTCGGCCGTCGACGCATGGTTAGCGCTATTGCGGCAATGATGGCTACCAGCAAAATCAGTGCGGCAATTTCAAAGGCGTACACATAGTCCGTATAGATTTGCAGTCCGAGCGCTTTGGAGTTGCTGTAATCAGCGGCGTGAGAGGCTGGATTTGCGTATTCTGCGCCATTAAATGAACCGAGCATGACCAGCGCGATTTCACCTACCAGTAAAATCGCGATAACACTGCCGATGGGCAGGTAGCGGGTAAATCCGGCTCGCAGCTTAGCCAGATCGATATCCAGCATCATGACCACAAACAGAAACAGCACCATAACCGCTCCGACATAAACCAGTACCAACACGATGGCCAGAAACTCGGCCTGCAAGGTGATCCAGACGCAGGATGCACTGAAAAAAGCAAGCACCAGGAACAGTGCGGACTTTACCGGATTACGAATCGTAACCACCATGCCGGCCGAAACCACCAGGATGGCACTGAAAACGTAAAAAGCAATTTGTAAAAATGTCATTGTCTGTTTAATTATGCCGTGGCGTTAGTTGCATCATCTATAGGGTGAATCCTGGGTTCGCGCTGCGGCGATCTCAGCTTCGTGCTTGTCGCCCAGTTCAAGTAAGCGTATTTTATCGATATGCCGTTCGCTGTTTTCTTCCATATGAAATTCATGAATATCTGTGAGAACGATGGAATCCACCGGACAGGCTTCCTCACAAAATCCGCAATAGATGCATTTAAACAGATCAATGTCATAACGGGTCGTTCGGCGGGTGCCGTCTTCACGTTCCTCAGAATCGATGGTGATAGCCAGCGCAGGACAGACCGCCTCACATAATTTACAGGCAATACATCGTTCTTCTCCGTTGGGATAGCGGCGTAATGCATGCAAACCGCGAAATCGCGGAGATTTAGGCGTTTTTTCCTCAGGGTACATAATCGTTGTTTTCTTTTTAAACAACTGTCGCCCCGTCACACCCAGTCCTTTCCTCAACTCTTTGAGCGAGAAGGTCTTGTATAACTGTCTAATATCTATTCCCATAATGTTGCCTGATTCGTTTAGCCCTGTTTATTATCTAATTCGTGTCTGACAAGAGACGCCTAGGAAAAAAATGAGCCAAATGGTGTGTAAAACTTGCCCAAGCCGATTATTACAATCCATACCAGTGTTACGGGTATCAGTACTTTCCAGCCCAGACGCATGATCTGGTCATAGCGATATCGCGGAAAAGTCGCCCGAAACCACAAAAAGAAGAATGCAACGACACAGGTTTTGGCAAAAAACCAGAAAACCCCGGGAAGCCAGGTAAAGGGCGCGGCTTCAATCGGCGGTAGCCAACCCCCGAGAAACATCAGCACGGTAAGAGCGGCAATGAGAATCATGTTGGCGTATTCCGCGAGGAAGAATACGGCAAAGGCCATGCCGGAGTATTCAACGTGGAAACCGGCAACAATTTCTGATTCCCCTTCAGCAACGTCAAATGGGGCGCGGTTGGTCTCAGCAACCCCGGAAATAAAATATACGATAAACAGCGGGAAAAGAGGTAGCCAGTACCATTCCCATAATCCGCCGGACTGATGGAGTACGATCTCTCTTAAATTCAGGCTTCCAGCGGCCATCAACACCCCTACCAGCGCAAAACCCATGGCAATTTCATAGGCGACAATCTGCGCGGCGGAACGCATGGCGCCAAGAAAAGCATATTTTGAATTCGATGCCCAGCCGGCGACAATAACACCATAAACTCCCATAGAAGTTAATGCCAGAACATACAGCAGGCTGGCATCAATATTCGCGAGCACCAGATCGCTGGTGAACGGCATTACCGCCCAGGCCGCCAGAGCGGGTGCCAGTGACAGGATTGGAGCGATTAGAAACAGATACTTGTTAGACTTTGTAGGAATGATGATTTCTTTCATCAACAATTTCAGCGCATCTGCAATGGGCTGTAACCATCCCTTAGGGCCCACTCTGTTGGGTCCGATTCGGGTCTGCATGTAACCGATCAGCTTGCGTTCTGCGAAAGTGAAATAGGCAACACATACCATCAACGGCGCCATGATCAGGACAATTTTCAACATGATCCATATCGTGGTTTGCAGAAATTCTGGCAGCCAGCCGGTCATGGATAAGTAAAAGTCATGCATCAGGCTTTTTCCAGGGTGACCATGACATGTCCGCCCAGTCTGATTGTTTCAGGAAACCCGGCAGAAATATGAACACAGTCCGGGGCGATTGCAGAATCAACCTTCAGGGTCAGAGCTGCAGAACCTGAGCCATTTTTGACAATGACGTTGTCGCCATCCTTAACAGACAGGGACTCAATGGTTTTCGGGTTAATCAGTGCACACGGGGCAGGGTTGTCTGCCGTTGCTTGCAAGGCACTGGCATGTCGCAGTGTGACATCACCCCGATACATGGGCATATCGGCAATTCGGAACAGTCCTTTTTCTGACGGCGTCCTGTTGCCAATTTTCCAGTCCTTCAATCTTGAAGATGCTGAAATTGAGCCTAGATTCACAGAGGCTGAGATTTCTTCCATCACATCATCAAGTGTGATGTGCTCGAAACCGTTTAGATCAAGAAAATTTCCCATGACTCGCAAAATCTTCCAGGCCGGGCGGGCTTCACCCTTCGGAGAAACAGCTACTTTTGATGTTTGGTCACGTCCCTCACAGTTAATAAATGTGCCGGCGGCTTCGGCAAAAGCGGCCATCGGCAGTAACACATCGGCGTAGGCATTGACGGATTCACTGGTAAAAGAACTGATTTGAACGACAAACTCGGCATTCTCCATTGCGGTCAGTGCGGATTTTCCGTCTATGCTGTCGAGTTCCGGTTCGGTACCCAGAAGAATAAAGGCCCGAAGTCCCTCACTCAGCATTTGAGTGACATTTTTACCCTCTGATCCAGGCAGACAGTTGGCAATCCAGCCGGCAGCGCTGTTTGCCGGCGCAAGGACGGCGATCCGGTTCCCGGTAGCGTCACCGATCCAGTGAGCAATTGCCTTGATTAAGCTGGCATCGGCATGCTGCTGTGATGCAGCACCGAGGATGAGCGCTCCGTTGTCCGCGGCTTCTAGCATTTGCCGGGCAGCGGCGTCCAGATTTGAAGCATCAGCCAGTTTGCTAATACCTTCCGGCAGTGATTTTGAGGTTTCTGATGCGATAGCCCTGGCCAGAGATGCAAAACGAGACACCAGATTCGGCCCGGCGGCAAGTTCACAATTAGTTAGCTCAAAATTAAGATCATATTGCACGGGGTTAATGGCACTGATTTGAGTTTTTCCGGCTGCCCATCCTTCTCGGATTCTCAATGACAACAGGGGTTGTTCTTTTCTGATATTGGAACCCACCAGCATTACCGAGGCAAAATTGCTGTAATCGGCAATTGCCGCTTCAGAACCGGGGAAGCTGGGGGCAACGGCATCATCGCGAAAATCAGACTGCTGGAGGCGGTGATCAACATTACAACTGCCCAGGCCGCGCATCAGTTTTTGCAGCAAATAAAATTCTTCCAGAGTACAAGTTGATGCGGCCAATCCGCCCACATCAGCCGCGGATCCGGATTCGATGACGGTGGTCAATCCGCCGGCGGCAAAGGCCAGTGCGGTTTCCCAGTCGACTTCTTTCCATTTGCCTTTTTCACGAATCATTGGATGGGTCAGGCGACGTTCGCAGTTTACTGCTTCGTAGCTGAAACGATCCCGGTCTGCCAGCCAGCATTCGTTGATGTCGCTGTTTTCAACGGGCAAAACCCGCTCTACTTCATTTCGCAGGGTCTGGATACTAATATTGGTCCCGAGGCAATCATGGGGGCTGATGCTGTTGTGATTGCGCAATTCCCAGGAACGTGCCGAAAACCGAAATGGTTTGGATGTCAGCGCACCAACCGGACAGAGATCAATGATATTGCCGGAAACTTCGGAGTCAATAGAGCGATTCAGAAAAGTGCTGATCTTTACGTTCTCACCGCGACCGGGCGCGCCCATTTCCATTACTCCAGCGACTTCTTCGCCGAAGCGCACACATCGGGTGCAATGAATACAGCGGGTCATTTCAGTGGCAATAAGCGGGCCAATATCGTTGCTCGGGACCGACCGCTTTTGTTCTTCAAAGCGTGAATCATCTTTCCCATAACCCAGTGCCTGGTCTTGCAACGGGCACTCGCCCCCCTGATCACAGACCGGGCAGTCCAGAGGATGATTGATGAGCAGGAATTCCATGGTGCCCTTCTGGGCTTCAATGGCAAGCTCGGAACGGGTATAGACTTTCATCCCGTCCATGACGGGTGTTGCGCAGGCCGGGAGTGGTTTGGGTGCCCGTTCAACTTCCACCAGACACATTCGACAATTGGCGGCGACGGACAATTTGTCGTGGTAGCAAAATCTGGGAATATAGATATCGTTGCGGTCGGTAACGCAGATCAGCATTTCACCCGCTTGAGCTTCCAGTTCCCTGCCATCAACTTCTATTTTTATTGAACTCATTTTAGAACTTATGCAGCATTAGCGGTTGGATATGAATGGGTGATACCGGCGTTTATCTTAGCTTCGAATTCATGACGATAATGTTTTAGAAAACTTTGGACCGGCCACGCGGCGGCGTCTCCAAGCGCGCAGATTGTGCGCCCTTCAATCCGATTGGCCACATCCAGCAGGGTGTCCAGATCTTCCATGGTGCCGCGACCGGAATTGATTCTTTTCAATATCCGATACAGCCAGCCCGTGCCTTCCCGGCAGGGCGTGCATTGTCCACAGGATTCTTCATGGTAGAAATATGAAAGTCTCTCCAGTACTGCCACCATGTCTGTCGTTTCGTCCATGATGATTACTGATCCGGCGCCGACAGATGAACCATTTTGCTGCAGAGAGTCATAGTCCATATTGGACTTCAATATGTTTTCAGCAGGCATAACCGGAACCGAAGAGCCCCCTGGAATCACTGCTTTCAGCTTGCGTCCTTTCCATACACCGCCCGCCATTTTCAGCAGTTCGCTGAACGGAGTGCCCATATTTATTTCGTAATTTCCGGGGCGCTCCACGTGACCGGTCACTGAGAAAACCTTGACACCGCCGGCGTTTTCGACACCGAGGTTTTTAAACCATTCCCCATCCATCCAGTCACCGTTGGCTCTGAGAATAGCCGGCACCGACGCAAATGACTCCGTATTATTGATCGTCGTTGGCTTGCCATACAAACCGAATGCCGCGGGGAACGGTGGCTTGAAACGGGGTTCGCCTTTTTTTCCCTCCAGAGAATTCAGCAAAGCGGTTTCTTCGCCACAAATATAGGCACCCGAGCCAAGATAGTTATGCAAGTCAAAATCGAAGCCGGAGCCGAACAGGTTTTTACCCAGAAAGCCGGCCTCCCGGGCTTCCTTGATGGCTTGCTCCACCGATTGATACGGCTCCCAGAATTCGCCGCGGATGTAGTTGTATCCGACGGTGGCGCCCATAACATACCCACCCAGCGTCATTCCTTCAATCAATGCGTGGGGATTAAGCCTCATGATATCCCGATCCTTGCACGTGCCGGGCTCACCTTCATCAGAATTGCAGACCACATACTTCTGACCATCTGCAGCTCGGGGCATGAAACTCCATTTGACGCCTACGGGAAATCCGGCACCGCCTCGTCCGCGGATATTGGATAATTTGAGTGTGTCAATAATATCGGTATGGGGAATACTGCCGGATAGTACCTTTTCCAGAGCCTGATATCCGCCATTGGCGCGATAGCTTTCCAGAGTCCATGGTTTATCGATGGATGGATCCGGCAGACAGACATTGGCGGCAACCCTGCGTGAGCTGTAGCGGGAGGCAATCAATTCAGAGTTCATTTCAATTCCTCTAGAATAAGGTCAATTTTTTCAGGTGTCAGTTCTTCATAGTAATCATGGTCAATCTGCATCATCGGTGCCCCGGCGCAGGCAGCCAGACATTCCACTTCTTTCAGCGTGTATTTGCCGTCTTTGGTGGTTTCGTTGAAATCTATCTTCAGTTTGTTTTTAAGGTGGCCCACAACCTTGTCGCATCCGCGCAGCATGCAGGAGATATTGGTGCACACTGAAATTTTGTGCCGACCAACCGGACTTAATTCATACATTGAGTAGAAACTGGCGACTTCAAAGGCGCGAACAGCGGGAACCTGAATAATATCTGCGACATATTCAATAAGTTCAGGGCTTAGCCACAGATGTTCATCCTGCGCAATACGCAAGGCGGCCATCAGAGCCGACTGGCGTCGATCCGCGGGAAACTTCGAAAGTTCCCTTTCTATCTCGCTCAGTGAAAAATCGGACAACATTTTTTCGGTGCGGTTTGGGTTAGACATTACCGGTCAATTTCTCCAAAAACGATATCCTGAGTGCCTATGATAGCCACAAGGTCGGCCAGCATATGGCCGTTTGACATTTCATGAAGCGCTGCGAGATGAGGAAATCCGGGAGCACGAATTTTTACCCGATAAGGTTTGTTGGCACCGTCAGAAACAAGATAGATGCCGAATTCCCCCTTCGGGTGCTCGATAGCCGAATAGGCTTCACCGGCGGGAACGCAATACCCCTCGGTGAATAGTTTGAAATGATGAATTAATGATTCCATGTCGCCTTTCATATGTTCCCGTGAGGGTGGAATCAATTTGTGATCTTCAACGATAACCGGCCCGGGGTTGGCTCTCAGCCATTCCACGCACTGCTTGATGATTCGGTTGGACTGTCGCATTTCCTCAACCCGGACCAGATAGCGGTCATAACAATCGCCGTTGGTGCCCACCGGAATGTCGAAGTCCATCCGATCGTATACGTCGTAAGGTTGTTTCTTGCGTAGGTCCCATTCTATTCCTGAGCCGCGCAGCATGGCACCGGTAAAGCCGAGTGCTTTGGCACGCTCGGGGGTAACGATGCCAATATCTACGGTACGCTGTTTCCAGATGCGATTATCACTTAACAGGGTTTCGTACTCGTCGACATAGCCTGGGAATCGCTGGGTGAATGCGTCGATGAAATCTAGCAAAGACCCATCACGATCGGCATTTCGGGCTTTGGTTTCAGCATCTGAATGGCGTTGGGTCGGTGCGTGCTTGGGCATTTCGCCAGGTAGGTCGCGATAAACGCCGCCGGGTCGGTAATAAGTTGCGTGCATGCGCGCGCCGGAAACCGCCTCGTAGCAGTCCATCAAGTCTTCACGTTCACGAAAAGCGTAAAGAAATACCGTCATGGCACCAACGTCCAGAGCGTGAGCCCCGAGCCACAGGCAATGATTCAGAATACGGGTAATTTCATCAAACATGACCCGTATATACTGAGCCCGAACCGGGATCGTAATGCCGAGCATTTTTTCAATGGCCATAACATAAGCATGCTCGTTACACATCATGGATACATAGTCCAGACGATCCATGTAGCCGATGCTCTGGTTATAAGGTTTTGATTCTGCGAGTTTTTCTGTGCCTCGGTGGAGAAGGCCAATATGCGGATCACAGCGCTCGATAACTTCGCCGTCCATTTCCATGATGATGCGCAGTACACCGTGGGCTGCAGGGTGCTGCGGGCCAAAATTCATGGTGTAGTTTCTGATTTCAGCCATTATTTGGGTTCTCCACCCAGGTTATCCGTATTGTTGCCGGTATTCTGGGCAGATCTTCTGCTGCCGGCAAAGGTATCTTTTCGTCTGGTTCGGGGGACCAGAATTCGATCTTCCACGGTAACCGGTTTGTAGACGACCCGACCCTGTTTCTCGTCGTAATGCATTTCTACCTGACCCGACAGAGGAAAATCCTTGCGAAACGGATGGCCGATAAAACCGTAATCAGTGAGCAAACGGCGCAAATCCGGGTGCCCGGTAAAAATGATTCCATACAAATCGAAGGCTTCACGCTCGAACCAGTCGGCAACGGGCCACACGTCGATTATGGAATCGGTAACGGGATGGTAGTCATCCAGTTGGCTTCTAACACGGATTCTCAGGTTGTGATTGAGAGATAGAAAATGATAGACCACCGCGTATCGGCTTCCGGGCCACGGTTGCCCATTTTTCAAATCATTATTTTGGTCGTCTTCTTCAGAACCGTATTGTGAATAATCCATTCCACAAAGATCGATGAGCTGATCAAACTGGCATTGCGGGTCATCTCGCAATTTTTCACACACTTCTTTAATCGAGGCGTTTTCGACGTCAAGGGTGAGTTCACCCAGATCTACTTTCAAGGAAAGTAGAGCGCCTCCCAGAAGATCCGGGAGATGTGTCTGTAATGATGGAATTGTGGGCATGATTTGCGTTAGTGACTTCTTTTATACGGTGTTTGCGATAGCAGGGTGAGCTATGGTGTTGGTTTTGCGAATCTTTTTTTGCAATTGCAGAATGCCGTAGATCAATGCTTCTGCTGTGGGAGGGCAACCCGGCACATACACATCAACCGGGACGATACGATCACAACCCCTTACCACTGCGTAGGAGTAATGATAGTACCCACCACCATTGGCGCACGAACCCATGGAAATAACCCATTTCGGATCAGCCATCTGGTCGTATACTTTTCTCAAAGCGGGCGCCATTTTATTGGTTAGTGTGCCTGCAACGATCATCACGTCAGACTGTCTGGGGCTGGGTCTGAAAAGAATGCCGAATCGATCCAGATCGTAGCGCGCTGCCCCGGCCTGCATCATTTCGACGGCGCAGCAGGCAAGACCGAATGTCATTGGCCACATCGAACCGGTTCGCGCCCAGTTAATAAGGTCGTCCAGTTTTGCCGTTGCAAAACCTTCCTGCAATGTTCCTTCAAGTGCCATTTAGTTTACTCCCACTCCAGTGCGCCTTTCTTCCACTCATAGATAAACCCTATGACCAGAATTCCGAGAAACAGCATCATGGCCCAGAAACCGAAAATACCGATTTCATCAAGCACAATAGCCCACGGAAATAGAAATGCTATTTCAAGATCAAAAATTATAAAAAGGATTGCTACCAGGTAATAACGAACGTCGAATTTCATCCTTGAGTCTTCAAATGCTTCGAATCCGCATTCGTAGGGAGACAGTTTTTGGTCACCGGGATTGTCCGGGGCCAGAACCTTTCCGGCGCTGATCGCTACCGCGCCGACCACCAGGCCAACCAGGATAAACAGCAATATGGGTAAGTAGTTAGTTAACAAAGGATCATGTTCCGTAAGTTCAACGGTTTATTCTGTCAGTTGTCTGAAGAGTAAGGTAAAAATGTCGTGATAAATTAAATTTGCCCGACCCTCAAGGGTTATGTCTGAATCAGAATCCAAGGCTCGGTATTTTAAATCATTTGATTTGTTTACTGCCAGCACTAGGAGGGCCTAACAGTGAATTAATCCCCGATTAATTGGAGCGAAATGCGATTTCTTTCAACTGAAGGCTGAATTCTTGATTCATATCAATTGGGCGAAAGTTCGGGAAACCGGTATTATCTGCTGTAAACCGATTTTTTGGTCAGGAAATTCAGCAGCATTCCATAAATCGGCAAAAAAAGCAGTATGGAGACAAATATCTTGAACGATAAATCAACATGGGCGATACCCAGCCAGTTTGCCGCCATAAATTCGTTGTCAGACTGATAGAAAGCGATGGAAAAGAAAATGTAGGTATCAACAATGTTAGCGAAAAATGTCGATAGAAGCGGCGCGGTCCACCATGATTCGGATTTTTCCCGGACTTTTTGAAATATGAAGATATCCAGCAACTGGCCGGCAAGATAAGCGGTTCCGCTGGCAAGACCGATTCGCCAGTCGGCAATCCAGGCACTGATCAGGATAGCCGGTATGTAGGCTAATGCAACAATCACCCGTGCGTTGTCTTTATTGGATAGCCTTATCGTCAGGTCCGTTGCCAGAATGACCAGAGGAAAAACAAACATCCCGTATGTCGTCCCGAACCCCATGAATTCAACGGGAAACTGGACCGCATAGTTGGCTAGCGTAATGATAGCTATATGAAAAACAGTCAGTTTCAGTACCAGTCGGGTATTTATGTTTTTGATCATGGAGTGTTTAACTTTTCAAAATTTTATTCAGGCGCGAGTATAGGGATTCAATTCGGTGTCTGGAACTCTGAAATCGACCCGAGGTTAGTATCGTTTCCCGAGGCGGATCGGGTAGAGTTCGTTTTGAACCATGTTCGACCTATATCCGTGTAGTCAGATATCCAATGTAACTCACGTATGTCGCGAGCAGAATGCCGCCTTCGGGCCTGCTCAAGGTGTTTTTTGTAAACAGCATTGGTAAAAGAGCAATGGAGATAAGGGTCATGGAACCCAGATCTATCCAGTTTATGCTGCCGCGGGACAAGGGTTCTATCATTGAGGTGATCCCGAGAATAGCCAGTATATTAAAAATACTTGAGCCAATGGCATTGCCCACAGCGATATCCCCGCGCCCTTTTATTGAAGCGACGATGGTGGTCGCCAGTTCCGGAAGGCTGGTTCCTAATGCGATTAAAGTCAGACTGATTAGTGCTTCGGGTATGCTGAATGCCTGAGCGATGGTCACTGCTCCATCCACAAAAAAATCCGCACCAAAACCCAGCATTACAAGGCCCAGACCCAGCAGCCCAATGCTGTTCCAGGTTGAAGGATGGTCTTCGTGCATGGTTTCTTCAAATTCCCGATCCAGCAATTTTTTGTCCCGGCGGCTGAGATAAATACTGCTAAACACGTAAATCGTAATTCCCGTGACCAGAATGGCCCCGTCGGTTCGACCGATCACGTCGTCCATCAGCATCCAGACCAGAACAAAACTACAGAAAATCAGGATAGGGGCGTCTAGTTTCATCAACTGCGCCTCCACCTTTATGGGTCGTAGCAATGCTGCCAGGCCGAGAACCAAAGTCAGATTACAAATATTCGAGCCCACAGCATTGCCGATAGCGACGTCGTCAAATCCCTCAAGAGCCGCGTTTATACTAATGAACAGCTCGGGGCTGCTGGTTCCAAAGGCAACAACCGTCAGGCCCACCACAAGCGGAGAAATTCCATTTCGAATAGCGATAGATTCTGCACCTCTGACCAGAAAATCCCCACCAAAAAATAACAGGGCGAATCCGGCGGCAATGAAAAGTGAAGAATAAAGCATCTGTTTAGCTAAAGAATAACGGGTGATGGATAAATGCGAGCAGTTTCAACATCAAAGTTGTGGCATTATTACATCTTTCAAGGGGCACGGTTTTAATTCTGCTTGCCCGTCTATTGAAACTATCCCATTGATACCCAGTTAGCCAGCATGAATACACAAAATGAAAACTATGTTGACGTCGATATGGCGTCTTTCGGACCCGAAGTGGTTGAAGCTTCAATGCAGCAGCTGGTTATGGTCGATTTCTGGGCGGAATGGTGCGCCCCGTGCCGTTCTCTCGGGCCGATACTGGAAAGCCTCGTCACCCAGTACCAGGGAGCAGTTAAGCTGGTGAAAATCGATACCGATGCGCATCAGGAATTAGCCGGTCAATTCGGAATTCGAAGCTTGCCAACGGTATTTTTCTTTAAGGATGGTAAGCCGGTCGATCAATTTATGGGCGTTCAGCCGGAACAGGCGATAAAAGAAATTATCGACCGCCATGTCAGTGGTGGTGCCCCTGCCGGTGATGATTTGGAGATGGCTCGACAGGCTTACGAGCAGGGCCAGACAGAGGAGGCAAAGAATTATGTGCGTCAGCTTATTTCTGTCACTCCGGATGAGGATGAGGCTAAACTGCTGATGGTGGAATGGTTAACTGCGGAGGGTAACCTTGACGAAGCCAACCAATTTGCCGATACGTTGTCTGCGCAGGGTAAGGAAAGTAAGGAATACAGTTCACTGCAGATGGCGGTTGAATTGCAGGAAAGTCTCAAAGACATCCCGGCTGCCGGCGACCTTATGGCGGCCATCACAGCAGATGAAAACAATATGCAGGCTCGTTATCAGTTGGCGCAGAGGCTAATTGCCGAGCACAACCACGCTGATGGTCTGGAGCAACTGCTTGAAATTATACGCAGGGATCGTTCTTTTGAGGATGACGGTGCCCGACTCTATATGATTAAAGTTTTCGAAATGCTGGGGGGCAAGGGTGAACTGGTTTCGAAGTATCGTGGATTACTCGCCCGAACGCTGAATTAACCCTCTCACTGGAAGTCTAAACTTCGTCGGGGAGGTTGGTCGGTTGATTTTGCAGATTAAACCTGACAAAGTCATTTGGTGTAAATAAAAAAACGGCCGGAGAGGATAAACGCTCCGGCCCAAGTAATGAGGAAGGTCACAAGTAAGTGTGTCCAGACGGGCTGGATTACTTAGTGACGATTCAATAATTGCTTAACGAATGTGAAAGTAGTGTGAATAGATTGCAAAGAGTGTGAATAGATTGCAAAGAGAGAAGTAAATGGGCCCGGAAATCATTACGATTTATCTTTTAGCCTATGAAAAGCTCAGTATTTATTCAGCAGACATTAACGGCTAGCGGGTATCGTTTCGCTTGCAACGGTTAAATTTAGATCGAAATTATTGAAACATTGAAGCCGCCGTCAAAACAGTTAACCCATATTTGCCTTCTAATCCTGACATTTGGTCTGACAGGCTGCGCAAGTTCTATTCCTGAAGAAATAAAAACCGCTCCGCAAAACAGCCCTACGGTATCCATGGCTCGGGCGGACAGTGAGCGATTTTCAGGTGATTTGGTGCGCTGGGGCGGTGTTATCGTGAATGTTAAAAATAAACGGAACCAGACATGGATTGAAGTAGTTGCCAGAGACCTTGATAGCTCAGGACGTCCCAGAGACGGAGATTTCAGCCCCGGTCGATTTATTGCCGTATTGCCAGGGTTTCTTGATCCCACGGTGTACGTGAAGGATCGTGAAGTCACCGTTTCTGGAACCCTTGATGGTGCCATTGACCAGTTGATCGGTCAGCATAGTTATTCCTACCCTAAAGTGCAGGCTGAAAGTCACGTTTTATGGAAACCAATATCTCGCAATAACGGTTACAACTATGGCTACCCGTATCCTGGATACGGGTATGACCCTTATTTTGGTCCGGGATACGGGTCGTATATGTGGGGCAGGCCGGGTCCATACAGACGTTACCATCCCTATTGGTGATTTTATTATGAACAATATTTTCAGCTGGAGAATTGGTGTATTCCTGTTTTCTTTATTAATTATGACCGGTTGTGCCAGCAGTCCCAAGTTCGATAACGAAAAATATAATCAGGTGATGACCCCTGAACAGGTCTCACTGGATCCGGAAAGCTATATGGATAATTCGGTATTATGGGGAGGGATGCTGATCGCAACAACAAACCTTGAACAGGGCACCCAACTGGAAGTGCTTGCCTACCCGTTACAGTCGAACCAGCGCCCCGATATCGATCGAAATCCCATTGGGCGGTTTCTTATTGTCAGCCCTGATTTCCTCGAACCTATCGATTATGCTCAAGGGAGAACGATCACCGTTATTGGCGATCTAGACGAAGTTCGAACCGGGCAGGTAGGTGCAACAGAATATCAATATCCTGTTGTCAACGTGGAGCAAATTCATTTGTGGTCGAAATTTGAAGGGCTGGGTGCGCCTCAAGTTCATTTCGGTGTTGGGTTGTTTTATGGAAGCTGAGACCAAAAAACCTTTATTTTTAAAGGTGTAATGAGTAAGTAAACGGGTTTATATTCCATACACATTCCTGATAAGAATAATCACTTCTAATTAAACTAGATTCAATGGAAAGTAAAAAAACTACTCCGGAGCTCACGCCGGAACAAAAGTTGAATCTCGAAACTGCTAAAATCGGTTGGCAAGAATTACAACGGTTCTTTGCGCAGGGCCTTATTGTGGTGGTGGGTTCAGAGCTTGATTTGCTGGATACTGCTGCAAAGTTCGTTACCAATGACAGTGCTTCTGTGGAATCTCTTTTGTCCGATGGGCGGGTGTATAAGGCGGAAATTGAAGATGCAAAAAAATGGAATGTAGTGAATGGTGATTTCTGGGCAGTGGTGGTCGCACCCTGGGTGCTTGTGCAGGAAATAAATTCGTGAGAGTCGTATTAAATTAATCTTGAAGTGGCCTTTAAATTTATTCTGGAGTTTCAGTTTTGTTACCTGTTTATGATCAAAAATTAGCACAGCCAAAATCATTCGGAAACGGTATGGTTCGGTTAGTTTGTGTTCGTTGGAAGTTTTTAGTCTTGTGTTTGGCGGCAGTTCTCTGCCCGATATTTGCAACGGCCGCATCTTACGAAGAACCACCGACCATTTCGGCGGGTATGATTATTCCGGCTGAAAAAATTGTTGGTGATCGATATAAGGTCGTGGCCGACGTTGCCACCGATGGTTTTTTAACCCGAGCTATCATTGAATCGGATTTTGGACTATTGGAAGCGGTTGGTCCCGGCATGTTGAGCGTTCGATTGCACGAAGTTGAAGCGTTGGCGAA
>JAIBDK010000216.1 GCA_024679435.1 Gammaproteobacteria bacterium
AGGTACCATTACTGTGGTTATCAGTTTCATAAAACGCTGTAGTACTTGTATCGAGGGGATCCGGATCCCACCCTGTTGAGGAGAGAAAGAGGTCGCCGAATGCGACTCCCTTTCCATTAGATATTGAATTATTTGTTAGCTGCGGAAATGATCCGAGTCCGGTGTCAGGAAAGGGTGTATTGATTGTAACCGAAAGCGTTGAGCCGACCAGTTCGACATCCATACTGGATATACCAAATAGATTGACATTTCCAACGACATCGCCATAACCGTGGCCATTTGAGCCATAGTAACCATCAAGGATATTCATAGGTGTTGCCTGTGCCGAGGCACAAAATACCAGTGTTAATGCCGCCGCCGTCTTGCTGATCAATTTCATTTTTTTCATTTTCTTTGCTCATGATTATTCTGATGTAAATAGTAAAGCAACCACCGCGCCAACTCTTATTAGTTCTTTAATATCAATCATTTAAAACTTTGGTGCCTATTACTGGACTATCCTTCTGTAAACATTTCCGACACTGGGGTTTTGTATATAGGGTTTGCCGCGATGAACGCTAGGTTTTTCTTATTGAATTGCTCTTCCACACGGTTTGTATGGAAATATCGCATCAAATCACGGATAGATTTCAGGAAAATACAGATATGTGTATAAAAAATCGACACTAAACAGGCTGGTCGCCCGATGTGAATCGTTAAAATGCTGAATCAAGCGCGCCTAATCAGCCAAACTGGCTTCAGACAGACTTTGCATGAGGGCTTTTGAGACCACTTCGTGGCCGGCAGCTGTTAGATGTCCATCATTTGGATAGAAATAGTTGCCACCATCCTCCGAAAGTGGTGTTACAAGGTCAATCGCTTTCAGGTTCTTTTGACGGGCCAAATCAAGCAACTTGTCTCTCACCAAAAGTTGATACCGGGCAGACACACTCGATTTGCTCTTCACTGCACTGGCGCCTGGTAGCAACACAAGTGTGAAGGACTGATCCGCTTCCGACATCATTAGATCCAGTGCCGCTCCCATCAGTGCAATGGGTTTTTTAAGCTTCTTCTCGAGTAGACCCTCCAGGTCACTCTTTTCTACCGGTGAGCCCAATCCAGCCCCAATCAATAGCTGCCCTATCTTGTATCTTCCCATGAAGGTAGAGCGATCTCCGTCCAGGATGTAGCTTCCCAGCGTTTTGTCACGTAACGCCTCTGGTTTTGATTCCCTGGGGACCGGTATATTTTTAGCCACAGGCACTCCATCTTCTGTCAGGGCGATATAGGGTTTTGCATAAGCTGCCTGTACGGCGAAAGGCAGGCCGATATCAACCAGGTCATTTCCGAGATAGATGATAAACACAATAGAGTCAGGTTGTGTGGAGAGAACGGCTTCTCTTAACCACAGCATCTGCTGATCGGGTGCATAGCCTGGAACACCGCCGTTGATAAAAATTGTGTCGGGGTTGTCTGTGTTCATGAGAGAAACAAAGGTTTGATCATCTTCAACCCCCAGCCCGAAGGTAAAACTATCTCCCATTACCAGTACCCGGTTGTTAGTGATATTTTTTTGAACCGAGCTTTTCCTGAACCCCAGAAAATCGGTTGAGTAATGCGCGGAATAATCGAAATGCTGGTGCTGCCCCGACCAGTTCTTCGCTAACTTCCATCCCAGCTTTTCGTCATACTGGATGAGACCCACATCCATCTTTTCCTGCGATAGTACAAAATCACCATACCAGCGAAGTGCAAATTCGCTGGCTACAAGTGCAATGACCAGCCCGATGAGAATGGAGCAAATTTTTACTAGCCACCCTTTAGATGTCGAACTCATTACCCGTATCCCAAATGTTCGCGATTATCTTTCAAGAGTTCTCCTTTGAGAATCATACACAGAGGATGTGATAATCCAGTGATCCTTTCCAGCGCGTCTACGGCGTCGCGCTTATGGCTTTGACTGATCTCGAGATAGACAGTGATGATATGATGAAGAATAGCAGCTATCTTCCTGACCATTTTAGCCAATACCCCATATAATTATGTTCATCACCACTTTAATTGAAAGTACATGGCTCGAATTTTAGGAATTTCAGGATTTTACCATGACAGCGCTGCAGCACTTGTCGTTGATGGTGAACTGGTTTCTGCCGCTCAGGAAGAGCGGTTTACCAGGATCAAGCATGATAGCCGATTTCCTTCAAATGCTATTAGGTTTTGTCTCTCCGGGCATGGAATGGACACCATTGATCATGTCGTATTCTATGATAAGCCATTCCTGAAATTTGACAGAATGTTGGAAACACATCTTACCTATGCCCCCAATGGCGTTCAGCGTTTCAGACAATCCATGCCCAGTTGGTTGAAGGAAAAGCTGTTCCTGAAACAACAAATTAGAAAGGAGTTGGCCAAATTGACCGAGCTTACGGTTGGCAGGCTACCGCCACTTTTATTTACCCAGCACCATCAGTCGCACGCGGGCTCTGCGTTTTATTGTAGCCCCTTTGATAGTGCTGCTGTGCTGTGTATTGATGGAGTTGGGGAGTGGGCTACAACTTCTGCATGGAAAGGCTCAGCTAGTGGACTCGAAGGGCTCTGGCAGATCAATTTTCCGCATTCCCTCGGTTTATTGTACAGCGCCTTTACTTATTTCTGTGGGTTTGAGGTTAACGATGGTGAATACAAACTCATGGGGTTGGCACCTTTTGGCGAAGCCATTTACGCAGACAAAATCAAAGAGTCGATTATTGATATCAAGCCTGATGGAACCTTCAGGCTGAACCTGGATTATTTCGATTTTTGCCTGGGCGATAAAATGACGTCCAGCAAATTTGACGATTTTTTTGGTGCATCAAAACGGGAAGCCGAAGCGCCCGTTCGCAAGCTGGATATGGACATGGCGGCATCAATTCAAGTTGTGATTGAAGAAGTGATTCTGAAACTTGCGGCGACAATCAGGGAGGAAACCGGTCTTGTCAATCTCTGCCTTGCCGGAGGGGTTGCGCTCAATTGCGTTGCTAATGGCAGATTGCGTCGAAGTAATATTTTTGAAGATGTTTGGGCTCAGCCGGCTTCAGGTGATGCCGGGGGTGCGATCGGTGCTGCTTACTGTGTCTGGCATGAGTTACTCGGCAACAAAAAATCCGCAACGTCAGGTGATTTGATGAAGGGGTGTCTGCTTGGTCCATCCTACAATTCTATCGAGATCAAAGCGCTGTTGGATGAGTTGGGAGTCTGTTATCAGCAGTATCCAGAGGCAACGATGTATCAGGAGGCGACCAGGTTACTTGGCGAGGATAAAGTCGTCGGCTGGTTCCAGGGGCGAATGGAGTTTGGCCCACGGGCGCTGGGTGGGCGTTCAATACTTGGAGACCCAAGGTCTCCTGGTATGCAAAGAAAAATAAACACAAACATCAAGTTTCGGGAATCATTCCGTCCATTTGCGCCAGCTGTACTAACGCAGGATTTCAGTGCTTATTTTGATACAGACAAGGAAAGTCCATACATGATGTTTGTAGTAAAACTGCGGCATGAATTACGCCTGGAGGAAGATCCGGGTTTAAACGGAATTGAAAGGGTTGATGGCATTCGATCAAGCCTGCCAGCAGTAACTCACATTGATTTCTCGACTCGAGTTCAAACCGTGAATGAATCGAGTTCTCCAACGCTTTTTCGGTTGCTCGGCAAATTCAAGGAAGCAACGGGGTGCAGTGTCCTGATTAATACATCTTTTAATGTACGTGGTGAACCGATCGTAGAATCGCCTTTAGATGCAGTTCGCTGCTTCATGAACACGAACATGGATGCACTTGTGCTGGGAGAGTTTGTACTTAAGAAGGATGGTCAGGTTGATCCGGATAGGAAAATGCTAGAAGCCCCAGCACTGAACAACGCGGATGAAAAGCCTTTGAATACTCCGCAAACTGATGCTGATTTGAAGCGATTCGCAAGGTCATTTTCATGCATGGTTGTGATTGTGTTTGGACTCATCCTGCCTTGGATTTTTGGTCAAAATTTCCCTGTCTGGCCGTGGGTTGCAGGGTTCTTTCTGCTCGTCTGGGGAGAATTTTTACCCGGCACACTTCAGCGTTTTCATTATCTCTGGCACAAGCTGGGTTACCTGCTATCAAGAATTACATCTCCTGTTTTGCTGGGGTCGGTTTATTTCCTCGTACTTACCCCTGTCGCCATTGCCAAGCGCCAGTTTGGAAGTAGTCGCTTTAGAACCGAATGTGAAGCTGACCTGAAAACCTATCGGGAAGCCTGTCAGTCCGATCACCACATGGAAGATCCATTCTAATGCTGGAATTTATCGTTGACCTGGCCCGGTTCATGAAAAAGCAGAAGAACTATTGGCTGCTGCCAATACTTTTTGTTCTCGTGATTATCAGCGGTTTACTTGCGGTAACAAAAGGTTCGGTGGTAGCGCCCTTTATTTATACGTTATTTTAGTAACGGGATTCTGGGGAGTCCTGGGGCAGGATGTTGAATGCCGCTCTATGTTGGGTTCCCTATAAATCAGGTAGTTGAGGAAATCCTGGATGAACTCAACACCCAAAATGTAGTGTTCCCCGACACTTATACGGACCGTTGAGGCCCCAATTAGCCAGCCGTGTGAATAACCACCATCGGTGTCGCACCAACCGACGATATGACCGATAGCGTCAGGATGATTGCGATCAGGCCGAGAAAAAGCGACCTAAATAAGCAGCCCTGAATAACCAGGCGCAAGGAAACTGTCGATAGTCACTTGATTGCTTACTGCCGGTAGATTCGTTGCACAAGGTTGTTTTACGAAGCAGCC
>JAIBDK010000329.1 GCA_024679435.1 Gammaproteobacteria bacterium
AATCTTGAAAATCTAAGATGTGTTGCAGCGCTGCATTCTAGCGTTATCGAGTTTTTTTTCAATTAACTTTCGCAAAAAATAAAAATTTTTTAATGAAAATTTATGCGTAGGCTCGCGTCATGGATTAGTTCCCGGATGATTGCAAATTGGGGCCGCCGTTTGCAAAATCGCTTTGTCTAACTTCTATGACGGTGGGCAATTGTTGATTGTTAGCTTTGATCAGCTCGATTCCAAGTTGTTCCAGTGTTCGGGGATTGGTTGCATGGCATCCGAACGCTTTTGCTATTCCCTGAAAGTCCGGGGTGTGGATATCGACTCCAATAGTCGGAATATCACCTTCCAGCATGAACTTTTTGATTTCGCCGTAGCCCGTATTATTCCAGATTAGAAATATCACAGGTAATCCGGCCTCGACAGCACTCGCCAGTTCGCCGATACTGAATTGACTGGCACCGTCACCAATCAAGCCAATTACAGGAAGTTCCGGCATAGCCAGTTTGGCTCCGATAGCGGCAGGAATAGCATAACCTAATGTCCCAAATCCGGAAGCAGAGTGAAAATATTTACGTGGGGCATCAGTTTCATACTGAAGCCACGCGTAATAAGTGGGCTGAGTTGAATCTCCGGCGATGATAACATCCGGCAATGCTGATCGAATGGTGCGAAAAAAGGCAGCATAGTCTGGGTCCCTTAACTCTTGTATTTGTGAACGAATTATTCTGGTTCGTTCGTTTCCTGCTCTGCCCCCGCTCTTCGATGATGGGAGAGCTCCAA
The DNA here is from genome assembly GCA_024679435.1 of Gammaproteobacteria bacterium. Lineage (GTDB taxonomy): Bacteria > Pseudomonadota > Gammaproteobacteria > Arenicellales > Poriferihabitantaceae > JAIBDK01. The sequence goes on from JAIBDK010000329.1 coordinate 775, forward strand.
GTATTGAATGAACAGCATTGCCGGCATCGCTACATATTGCAATATCACTTCTTAGATTTCTTGTTAACTGCTCTGCGTCAATATCGATTCTAATCAGTTTCCCTTTAAGATTGAGGGCCCCTTTAAAAAAGTAATCGTAATCCGTCTCGCTGAATTCAGTTCCAATAGCCAACACGACATCCGATTGACATATTTCATTGCGAATCGGCTCTGCTGAGCCGGAGCTGCCCAATGCTAGTGGATGGGTATGGGGAATAATTCCTTTACCATTGACGGTGTTCATCACCGGGGCGTCAAGCTTTTCTGCCAGATCAACAATTTCGCGGGCAGCTTTTATTGCTCCGCCACCTACTACGATGAGTGGCCGCTGTGCTGTATGCAGTAAATTGGCGCTCTGGGAGACCGCTTTTGGATCAGCGCCCGGCGCATTCGCGATCGAGTAAGCAATGGAATTTGTGTGCGCCGCATCCTCAATTATGACATCAATAGGAATCTCAATATGAACGGGTCCCGGTCGCATGCAGTTAAATATATTGAAAGCCCGGGCAATGACCTTGGGCAATTCGTCTGGCCGCATAAGGGTGTGACTAAATTTGGCTACCCCGCTGATCATGTTACTCTGATTACGCATTTCATGGAGGCGTCCTTCGCCCATACCTAATTCCCAGGTTCTATTGACTGATGAAATCACTAGCATAGGAACAGAATCCGCCATGGCCTGGCCCATTGCAGTCGCTATATTGGTCATCCCTGGTCCGGTAATAATAAAGCAGGCAGGTATTTTCCCGCTAGCTCTGGTGTATCCGTCTGCCATGAATCCTGCTCCCTGCTCATGGCGGGGAGTGATATGCCGAATAGAGGTGTTTTCCATACCGCGATAGAGTTCAACTGTGTGGACGCCGGGAATCCCAAATACGGTATCTACACCATAGTTTTCAAGTAATTTAACCAGGACTTCACCGCAAGTTGGCATAGTATATCGTCACATTTTTCATTGGGCGTCAATTATCCCTGCAGGGATAAAACAAAATCTTTTAATCTTTCGCAACCTTCGGTAAGGATGTTTTCGGGCTGAACGAGTGATAACCGGATATGCCCGGATGTGCTGCTACCAAATGCACTTCCTGGAAGCACGGAAACTCTTTGGCTGGCCAGTAAATGCTGGGCAAATTCGGTGTCGTTCTCATTGTATTTCCGAATATCTACCATGATAAACATTCCGGATTGCGGTCGAATGTAGTTGATTCCCGGAATATCGTCGAGATGTGCGCAAACCAGGTCGCGACGCTTTCGGTATGCCCTGCACATGTCTCTCACGTAATACTCGTCGTTGTTCAAGGCAAATGCGGCGGCGTCCTGAATAAACTGAGGGCAACCAAACGTCGACATTGCGGCAAAATTTCCCAGATGACGGGTCAGTTCCGGTGGGGCCACAGCCCAGCCCATGCGCCAGCCACTCATGGCATGAGATTTCGAAAGCCCGTCAATGACCACAATATTTTCGAGGATGTCGGCGGCAGTTCGAAGCGAGATATGTGGCGTTTCATAGGTGAACATGGAATAAACTTCATCACATACAAGCCAAATTCCTTCTTTAAAACAATAGGTTGACAGTTGTTTAAGCGTTTCTTTTGGAATTATTGCGCCGGTTGGGTTGCCCGGGGTATTGATAAAAATAACTCGTGTTTTGTCTGTTACAGCCGCAACGAAATCGTCGTAGACCGGTTCAAAGTTATTTTTTGGTGAGGCGATGATAGTTTTGGTTGAGACATCCAGTGCAGCAAGTATAGGTTCGTAACCGACATACCAGGGGTCAACAATTATCACTTCGTCACCCGCGTCCAACAGGCAACTCATTACGGTATAGATTGCGGATGTGACGCCGGGATAAATTGAAACTTCCTCTACCGAACAACCGTGGCTGGATATCCGTGCTTCATAATCGGCCACAGCACGGCGCAGGTTAAGCTCACCCAATGCCGGTGAGTAATGCGTTCTTCCCACACGCATATGGGATACTGCATTATCAATAATGGGTTCAGGCGTTCGAAAGTCCGGATCACCGATAGACAGGATCACCACATCGTTACCTTGCTGTTGCAACTGCAAAGCCTGGCTGTGAACTTGCCAGGCCTCAGCAGAATCGGTATCCAGTCTTTGGGAAAGTTTACTAACCCCATCTCGTTGACGACTCTGAAATTGTGCCATAGTTTGTTTGTGGAATAGAGTGCCTAATACGGTACAGTATGACAGTAAAATAGTTTAGTTAAGTGGACTTACAATACCATATATAACCAGACTGTATTAGATGCAAACCGCTTGGATCCTCGAACGTCGGAGAAACGTATCGCTGAGAGATACTTAAGGTGCTTCCTTGATGAATTCCATCGGGCCTTGCAAACTAGTAAGTTGGGTCACATTCAGACTGGGGTAATTGAGCGGCTGTACCATACTCATTGTCGACCTTCAAAATAAGTACAACAAGTGTCCTATAGAACTGTATTCCTGCCATTATTTGCGATTGTCTTTTACTGGGGCTATACGCCAGCGTAATCGGAAAGGGTAGTATAGTGCACTTTCAATTGAGTTTGACCCTATTGATACTATGTTCAACCAATGGCCAGAAGAAGTGGCCTGAGTCTTAAAAATGAACCCGCTCATGAAGAGAAAGCTATTTCCTAGGTTTTTTTCCCTAAGCTTGTTAACGATAGGTCAATGGACGGTCCTGTTTTTAGCGGTTGGAGTCTTGTGTCGAATTGTTCG
>JAIBDK010000378.1 GCA_024679435.1 Gammaproteobacteria bacterium
AGCCGGTCGACTTCGTCGAAGATTTGGCCGAGCCAGCCGTCGATCAGCTGCAGTTTCTCTGCATGAAATCCGCCGTTCAGAGACTGGTTTTGTTCCCCGTCATGGACGAAGTTAAGTGGCCACAGCGGCCAGTACTGCAGAAAAAACGGCTCATCCTGTTTTGCCAGACTCTGGAGCTGCTCCAGCACCTGGCGCTGGTAGCGTTCATTCATCTTGATATAGTGAGCCTGGGTCCACTCTTCTCCCGGTTTCAGGTCAACCTCATGCGCCTTTTCACCTTTTCTGGCTTCCAATCCAGTGACCAAACCATAGGGTTTGAATCTTTTGTCGATTGCAAACTCACCAGATTGAGTTTTGTGGTGCCAGCCAAGCAGATTATTTGACTGGGCGCCCTCCTTGGTCATCAACGAAAGCTGTACCTGCTGATGGAGAGGAAAGGCTGCATAATCGAAGCCTTGATTGTGAGGGTATGATTCCTCGATATCTCCCTGATGCCATTTTCCGACATGAGAAGTCTTGTAGCCTGCCTTCGAGAGCACTTCCGCGATCGTGACTTCTTCTGCGGGAAGCCCCTCACCGACGAGCGCCACCTTGACCTCTTTGAGACCGGTGCGGACGGGATGACGGCCGGTAAGCATGGCAGCACGCGTCGGCGTACAGGACGGCTCGGTATACATGCGCATTAGAGTCATGCCTTCGTCCGCTAACTTGTTAATCTTAGGCGTGCTGATGCCCGTGACGTAGTTTAGCGTACGGTTTCCCATCTGCCCGAAACTCACATCATCGATCAAGACGTATAGCATGTTGGGGCGCTTGCCCCCATTCTTCTTGCGGATTTCAGTCAATTTGGCATCGATTTCTTTGTCCTCTTGGGCCCACTGTTTACTGTGTTGCTTTTCAAGGAAGTAATATTCGCCATCGTGGACGATCTTGCTCGTGTTGCTGTTTGCCAATGTGCCGGTGGTCATCAGGCAAATAATTGCCAGAACAGCGGGTATGATAATGAATGCTATTGTTTTTTTCCTCATCAGATTTCCCTCCATTGTTATATCGATCGTGCCGATTGAACCGCTTCTAATCCTTCAGCTGTAGAGCCATCGTTTATTCTGATGTCATGGGCTTTACCGAGCAGTTTAACTGCACCGAGCAGGGCACCGAAAATATCCGAACGGAAATATTCATCCAGATGTGAACGGTCTTGCCACACTTCTTCTAAATAGATAAGGTTCTCATGTTCAATGTCCTGTGAAAGCCGACACTCATGGCATCCTTTTTCCGGTCGGGTTTTTTCCACAATCTGCCGAAACGTATCCAGAAGCTCATGCCGTTTTCCTGGACGGGCAGCTGCAGAAACTGTCAGCATAACCATTGATGGGCCTCTTGTTGGAAGTTTTTTGGAAAATGTAAATCATAAATACAGCTAAAGACACTTAAGCATTTATCAAAATCCATGCCAAAAAAGTCACATACATCCAAAATCAATATAATGTGCTGTTATTATAAATAGATATGGTTTACAATAGCGGTTTAGCTGGAATTTAGAGAGGCTCAGAAATTGCCATATTTGACAACAATGTCAAATATGGTCGTCAAATATGACAACTTAGGTGTTGTAAGGAGGGCGTTCTATCTGGTGTTTGCGCATGCGGCCGCGCAGTGTGCTGGGATTGATATCCAGAAGGGCTGCGGCCCCATCTTTGCCATGAATTTTCCAGTTGGTTTTTTTTAATGCCAGCAGGATGTGTTCCCGCTCGACGACTTCAAGACTTTTTATGACAGGCACGGGGGTTGATGCGTCATCCGGTCGCTCTGCATCCAAAACATCTTCCAGTTCAAGCGTATCCCCCCGGGTATTGATGACCGCACCTTCGATGACATTTTCCAGTTCCCGGACATTGCCGGGCCAGTAATAACTTTTCAATTTGGAAATCACATCAGACGGAATAGACCGAATCTGTTTGCCGAGCTTTCGGGCAAACTGCTTGACCAGATAATTGACGAGCAGATCAATATCCTCGATTCTTTCCCTCAAAGGCGGAACCGAAATCGCAAAAACGTTCAGCCGGTACCAGAGGTCCATGCGAAAATGTTTATTTTGCACATCCTTTTCAAGATCTCGATTGGTAGCGGCAACGACACGCACATCTGTATGAAGTGTTTTGGAACTTCCCAGCCGTTCGAACTCGCCGTCCTGCAGAACCCTTAGCAAGTTGGACTGGAGATCCAATGGCAGCTCACCAATTTCGTCTAAAAATATCATGGCCCCGTTGGCCAGTTCAAAACGTCCCACCCGTTTTTCGGCGGCACTGGTAAAAGCACCTTTCTCGTGTCCGAACAGCTCGGATTCAATCAGGTTGGCTGGCAAAGAAGCACAATCCACCTTAATCATAGGTCTGTCTTTTCTGTTGCTGGCATTGTGGATTGCCCGTGCGATGAGCTCTTTGCCGGTACCGGTTTCACCCAGGATAAGCACCGTGGTATCCGTTGGTGCAATTTGTTCCACACGAAAAAGAACGTATTTTAACACGTCGCTGTTGCCGATGATATTTTCATGGTCGTGTTCCAGCCTGATTTCTTCGAGGAGATAGGTGCGGTCCGCTTCAAGCTGCTTTTTCAATTTTTCGATTTCTGAATACGCATTTAGCAGTTTGAGTGCCCCTTCCTTGCGCTTTGTGATATCGCGGTTACTGGCCCGAAACCCCAACAACTCTCCCTGGCCCCCTCTTACCGGCTGGCAGGCATGTTCGATCCAGCAGATAGAGCCGGCCCGGGTTTTGATCCGAAACTGTATCTCTCTTTGTGCAAACTCCCGGCGGGAATCCTGAAAATGCCGGTCCCATATTTCGCGATCTTCCGGAACAACGATCTCGCGACACAAAGAAGGTTTGTCCATAAACTGTTCAGGCGTATATCCGGATATGCGTTCACAGGACGGCGAAACATACTTCAGGCTCCCGTCAAGATTCGTCCAGTACTCCCAGTCGTAAGTAAAATCGGCCACCGTTCTGTAACGCCACTC
>JAIBDK010000376.1 GCA_024679435.1 Gammaproteobacteria bacterium
ATTTGATTTCCTCTAATTTCCTCTTCATCTGGTTCCAGGGCAGTGATCACAGAGTAAAATCATTTTGATCTTCCTGTGCAGTGGTGACTCGTATGCAAGCATGAGTTGGTTCATCTACGTGATCGAACAAGGGCAAGCCGTTGACGTTCATTCAGGCATACCTCCCGCGTGTCGTAAACCGGGGGGGTATTCTACATTATGGGAATTGTGAAATGGGGCCTGGTGCACCAGGCCCACTTGATAGAGACTTCCATTAACTCTTCTGACCCCCAATCATCTGACCTGGTGTGTCGTCGGCACCCGTCTCTGAAACCTCAGAAAATGTCCCATTAGCATTCCACTGGCGGCAGCAATTATATTGCCTTATATCCACAGAGAGTTCTGTGAGTAGAGAACTCCTGTTAACATATTGCCTGTGCAGATGGTTGATGCATCTACGGGCAACACAAGAGGTGGTACAGGAGGCGTAGCGCAATCGATAAACAGCCACACGTGTCAATTATTGTCTATTTACTCTGATAGCAACAATAAAGGTGATTTTTACTTACTACCCACACTTTGCTGGGTCACCGTATGGACCACAACTTGATGGTCGAGCCGTTTCTGACGCCATACCAGCACAACCCGAAGCCAGCAACACAATAAACCCTAGCACAATTATATTTTGTAGTTTGTGACTCATAAACGCTCTTCTATCTCTCATTGGTGACCTCACACTTAGAATTGACCGATAGTGAAATAATATCAGTCAACAACCGTTACGAGTATTGTACAGCCAGTGTCAGATTTCATTGAATCTTAAAATTAGCAGTATCAGATTAAGTCTGGATATTTACATCTTATGCGCATTTAAACAGAATTGAATCGATTTAAAGCTAGTTAGACTATGACGAAGCATAATGTCTGCCTACATTGTACAAGTATTTCCTTGCAGCGTTATTTCTCCCAGCGACCATCCGGGCATATTGCCTCTACAGCGCGTAATTTTGCTTTTAACGGGCAGCCGCACAATCCGCAGGTAAATTTCTTTTTATGGGGGCATTGTTCACAGATCTCCTCACGTTCGTTTGCCAGTTGTTCTACTTCTTCATCAGAAATAAAAACATTTTTCCAGCCATCCAGCATGTTCTTTAGCTGATCAAGATTTTTCTTTGTCATCGCTGCCATTGTCGGTTTTATTAGTTTATGAGATCATGATTATCAAAGCAGTGCAATAATCTAACCCCGGCTGCTAGAAGAATAGCTTATCTATGACCCCGCCTATGTTGTCTTTTGCCGGGGATGATCGGTTGATCTGAGGCTGTTTAAAATATCTCAAAATGGGCGTTCTTTGGTTTATTGCCGCAAATAGACGTAATGTCTTGGGGGCAGGCGGAGAAGCAAATAACCAGATCCATTTCTGCACGCATCACAATATAGTCGCCTTTTTTGGAAATAGGCGGGTTAGGAACAATGGCTCCATCTGCGTCCACAGGTGTGTTTTGCCAGAGATTGAACGGCGCAGGTAGCTGAATTGGCTTGAGGTTTAGTTCGACCAGCGCTTCCCAGAAATTATCAGTGCAGTTTCGGTGATACTCTTTGCAGCCCAATTTGTGATAGCGATATCGATCACAGGCTGCGAGTAAGGTATCGTGTGCGCCCTCTCTAGTATCTTCCATGATTTTTAAAATTGGTTTGCGGCGATTAGTTACCATGGAGTCACCGGTTTTAGGCTTATACCTTTCAAGGTCTACCCGACAATGTTCCATGGACATGAATTCTCCAAGGTTATCCGGGTTTAAGGCCCAGCAGTCCACGACCTGCGTTCCGTGAGTATTAATAACTTTAATTTTTTGTCGTTTTTTCACATATAGCGCCTTGCCGCGACGAGCTGGAATAACGTATTTGTTATTTTTTGAGATAGATGTGTTCATGTTTGATTTTCCTGGAATTCAGTTAAAGTATTTATCAAATTGATCCGGGTCATGCATGGAGATGCTTGGATTTGCTTGTTGGTGTTAGCTTCGAGTTGTATCTTCGGATAATTGAATCAGTAATTTACCGAAATTTTCGCCTTCGAGTAACCCCTGAAATGCGAGAACGGCATTGTCGAGCCCCGCGATGATATCTTCGCGATAGACAATATCTCGATTTTTGACCCATTGCCCCATTACGTCGTAGAATTCAGCGTAGTCCGACGAAAAATCGGTGACTATAAAACCCTGAATTGTTACCCGTTGGGTCAGGACAACCCGCATTAGTGCCGGTATATAATTAGTCCCCTTAGGGAGTGACTTATCGTTGTAGTGGGCAATAATGCCACACACCGGGATGCGAGCCTGAAAGTTAAGTAACGGAATAACGGCTTCAAGCACTTTCCCGCCCACATTTTCATAGTAGATGTCAATTCCGTCAGGACAGGCCTTTTTAAGTCTTTGGGAGAATCCGGGATCACGATGATTAATACATTGATCAAAATCGAGTTCATTTTTAACGTAATCACATTTTTCATCAGTGCCGGCTATTCCAACAACTCGGCAGCCCTTTAAATTTGCGATTTGACCCGCCACGCTGCCCACGGCGCCAGATGCTGCAGAAACCACTACCGTTTCACCTGCTTGGGGTTTTCCAATTTTGATCAAACCCATATACGCTGTCGTTCCGGGCATTCCTAAAACTCCCAGCGATGTGGAAATAGGTGCCAACTCGGGGTCAAGTTTACGCGCATGTTTTCCAGCTGATATCCCATATTCCTGCCAACCATCATAGGTTTGCACAAAATCACCGGGTTGCAAACCCGGATAGTTGGATGAGATTACCCGACTAACTGTTCCCCCGCCCATGCATTCGTTTAACTTTACGGGTTCAGCATACGACTTACCGGCATTCATTCGTCCACGCATATACGGGTCCAGTGACATATAAATTGTCTGGCAAAGAATGTCGCCTTTCCCCGGCTGTGAGATTTCCGAAACCGCCAGTTCGAAATTATCTATGCTGGGTTTTCCCGACGGTCGAGATTTGAGAAGAATTTGATGGTTCTTAGTG
>JAIBDK010000383.1 GCA_024679435.1 Gammaproteobacteria bacterium
GAACTCGCAAAGTACATAACGGAACACAAATCTTCCCAGGAAACTATTAGCTCAAATTTGCCATTTCTACACCCTGTCCAGGAGTAAATGATTTTTTTAATGGAACTTCCGGGTAAAATAGCCACCTAACGTAAACGGCTTTTAATAAGTATCTTAACGATAAGCCATCGCAAAAAATTGCCTCAGGGGTAAAATTTTCACAATATCAACAGGAATAAAAATGAAATTGATAAAAACCATATCTTTCTCGCTTATAGCAATGGGTCTATCCATCAACCAGGTAATGGCCGAAGATTATGTAATCGACACCAAAGGTGCCCACGCTTCAGTTCAATTTAAGGCATCGCATCTCGGATATTCCTATGTAATCGGCAGGTTCAATACCTTTGAAGGAACTTTCAGTTACAATGAAAACGATCCGGCCGCATCCAGTGTCAATGTAACCATCGATGCTACAAGCGTCGACACCAATCATGCCGAGCGAGATAAACACCTCCGCAGCAGCGACTTTATGGAAACTGATACCCATCCGATCATCTCGTTTGTTAGTACCAGCGTCGCCCCAGACACCGAAAATAACATGGCCATCACCGGCGACTTAAGTATTCACGGTATAACCAAGTCGGTTGTTCTAGACGTAGTGCCGATAGGCAATGGCAAGGACCCATGGGGTGGGTATCGCAGAGGCTTTGAAGGCACTACCACCGTGGCAGTTGAGAACTTTGGTTTGCCCGAATGGGTCGGTGAAATAGAAATAACGGTAATCGCTGAAGGTATTCTTCAGTAAATCTCATCAGTGTTCAAGATATTGCCCGAGTAGAAAATATCGGGCAATATCGAAATGCCTTGAGCGTATTTGGGGACCGTATTTGGTGACCACCTTTTACCTAAATATCCTCTGAAGTCTCTTTGCGGGTTATCGAACACAAACACCTAAAATCTAATTTTATCCAACCCGCAGTCCCCATAACACTTCTGAACAAACCAGACTTTTTCTCGTCTTTGTCCGCGTCACTGATATAATTGCTCAGGAAGACAACTCAATGTTCGGACTCAAGTTTTTGCAAAACTGTCGATTCTGATCACATCCACTAATCTCTGGAGAAATCAATGGAAAATAATGGTTTTCTGCTGAGTGTAATTATTTATATGTCTGCGGCGGTCATTCTTGTTCCGATATTTGTCCGAATCGGCCTGGGCTCCGTGCTTGGATATCTTATCGCTGGAATAGCGATAGGCCCCTGGGGGTTGGGGCTTATCGGAAACGTTGATGACATTCTCCATTTTTCCGAACTGGGTGTCGTTCTTCTGCTGTTCATCATTGGACTGGAACTCGAACCCAGAAAATTGTGGGGCATGAAAAAGTCTATCATCGGTGCCGGTGGATTCCAGGTAGGCTTTACCAGCCTTCTTGTTGCCGGAATTGTATTTACACTGGGTTTCTCATGGGAAACAGCCATTCTGACGGGACTTGGCCTGTCATTGTCATCAACCGCAATATCACTGCAGTTACTCAATGAAAAGCGACTGATTAACACCCCGCTAGGCAAGACCGGATTTTCCATTTTATTGTTTCAGGATATATCAGTCGTTCCCATCATAGCGCTGATTCCCTTATTAGCTAGCAAAGTCATCACCGAATCTTCAGAACATTCGACGGTATCCGGCCTGATGATATTCGGAGTTTTCGTTGGGATATTTGTTGTTGGACGGTATGCGCTTCGACATATTTTCAGGTTTGTAGCATCCACCCATCTCCCTGAAATTTTCACGGCCCTTTCATTACTTCTGGTCTGCGGCCTGGCCTACACCATGCATATAATCGGGGTTTCCATGGCTTTGGGTGCCTTTCTCGGAGGCGTTATTCTCGCAGATTCCGAGTATCGTCATGCGCTGGAATCTGACATTCAACCTTTCAAAGGGATGCTTCTGGGTCTGTTTTTCATATCTGTCGGAATGTCCATTGATTTTGGCCTGCTGTTTACCCAGCCTTTACTGATTCTTGGAGCCACTCTGGGTCTGGTGGCCTTGAAATCCACGGTACTTTATCTCATCGCATGGATTGCAAGAATTGAATCGATCAAAAGATCGCTTTTCGCGTTTCTGTTTTCCCAAAGTGGAGAATTCGCTTTTGTATTATTTGGTTTTGCAGTAACAGCAGGCGCCATGTCGTCAGATCTTTCGGACAAACTCACCCTGATCGTTGCGATGTCCATGGTGATAACACCGATCTTGTTGATCGCCTACGACAGATTGATCGCCCCACCCTTCGATGGAGAAGACGATCGCCCCATGGATCATATTGAAGAAGACAATGAGGTAATACTGGTTGGTTTTGGACGTTTCGGGCAAGTCATAGGCCGAATGCTCTACGCTAACAATATCAACCCAACGGTAATAGAAAATAATCCCGATCATATTGAACGGGTTAGGCGCTTTGGCTACAAGGCATACTATGGCGATGTATTAAAGCATGACGTACTCCACACTATTGGAGCTGAAAAAGCAAAATTAATTATATTGACCGGTGGGGGAGCAGAGTCCATTAATCAGGCTATCGAAATGATTCAACGGGATTTCCCAAATCTTACTATCATAGCCCGGGCCAAAGATCGGGATCATGCCATGCACTTAATCGACAATGGGGTAGTCGACGTGACCCGGGAAACGTTCTTCTCTGCGGTGGAAATGGGCAAGAAAACGTTATCTCATCTTGGAATCATAAATGAAGAACTCGATCGAATGGTAGACACCTACATCGATCATGATGTGCAAATGCTGCACCAGCAAGTAAGCAACAGACACGATGAAAAGGCGTTGATATCCATCGCCCGGACAGCAAGAGAACAACTCGAAATAACGCTGGAAGCGGATAGAAAAGAAAGGAATGCAGAAGCATCTGCCAAACAGGATACTGCTTCCGTATAAGTTATCCCGATATTTGCCATTGCGCCCAGAGTTTGACTGGTTAGGC
>JAIBDK010000058.1 GCA_024679435.1 Gammaproteobacteria bacterium
AGTGCATACCTTAAAAGCCACGGTGTGGAATTCACAAAAGAACCCTCACCCATGAAAAACGGAACGCGCATTCTGGCTTTTATTAAAGACCCGGACGGCTATCCTATCGAATTAAACGAGCCGACTTCGAAAAGCTGAAGCTGCTATGACATCCCTGTTCGAAAGCATGCTCTCGAGAAATTAAACTTTATCCGCTGAAACAATCAGCGCATCCACGATAACACAGGTGTCAGAAGTAACGACAACCGGATTCAAATCAATTTCGCAAACGGAGTCCCCAAGAGAAGACGCCGCTCTGGAAAAATCAGACAAAGCTTTCGCTGCCAGATCCACTCGGCAGGGCGCCCTTCCCCGGGCACCCTGCAGGATTGTAAAAATAGCCAGAGATTCAATATTAAAGAGAGCCTCCTCGACAGAACACGGTGCAGGTATAAATCGACGATCATCCAGAAGCTCGATATAGATCCCGCCCGCACAGACCATTACTATTGGCCCAAACTGGTCATCACACACCATACCGAAACCCAGCTCAACGCCATGGCTAATCATCGGAGCGATGACTGCTCTGGGTCCCAGTCGGCCAGCCATTTCCTGATAACATTCTTCAAGTTGTACATGGGTTTTCAAATTTAACCTAACGCCGTCCACATCCGATTTATGTAACAATCCCCTCTGAGCAGATTTGAGCACCAAAGGAAACCCGAGTTTATCTGCTGCAATACTGACATCGCCAACATCCTCCACAACCTCAATATCGACACAGGGTAGCCCAAAGTCTCTGAGCAAAATCAGCGAGTCAATCTCATCCAGAGCGCTCGCCGAGGAGAGAACGCTCTGCCAGTACTTCACCTGGGCGCCTTCATATCCAAAATATTCAGCCCCTGAAGTAGAGGGATATATTGGACGATCTCGATACCAAAATGCCTTACCAATCGCGGTTAGAGCCAACGACACCCCGTTTATAACCGGAATTCCATGTTCTCCAAGATCCAGAGAATCTTGTGAATTTGCGGTGTAGACCGCACTACAGATCACGATCAGAGGTTTGCTCAACGATGCCGCGGACTGTTTCGCCACTTCCAGCAAACCCGGGTATTGACTGAACTGATCTCTAAACTCAAACTCAAGGGAAAGTATAGATGTGCCCGGATCATCGTTGAGTATCTCAAGACAGCGACGATAAACAGGAGTGACGTCTATATTAACGGCGCCCATCGCGTCCACGGGATTCTCAGCAATCAAGCCGTGCTCCAGAATGTTTTCGAGTTTTTCTTTAGAGCCAACTGTCAGCTCGGTAAAGTCAACACCACACGATTCGGATAAATCGATCATCTGCTCTCGCAAACCACCGGAATCAAGCAAGCTGGAAAGCTTACCCGCACCCGGTCTTTTTTCCATGGACATCACCATTGCAGTAGCGGCAAGCTCATCCATGTCCCTTACCCGAATAGCGCCATAGTGATCGCAGACCGCTTGAAACGCACTGTCATTCCCTGCAACCGCTCCGGAATGACTCACTGCCATTCGAGCACTTTTCGCCGTCGCCCCAACCTTGACGATTATCACCGGGATCTGCTTTTTCCGGGCATTATGCAGCGCCTCAATAAACTTTTTCGGATCTCTGACAGTCTCGATAAAAACAGCAATGGCCCGGGTTGAAGGTTGGTCCAGGGCGTACAACATGTAATCAGCGACTGTGCCATTAATTTCCTGACCCGGTGATATCGCAAGGTTATACATTAGGCGCGGATCTGTATTGGTAAGATATGTCATTACCGAACCCGAATGGGCTATTAGCGTTATATGGCCCGCCGCGCGCTTCGGGGGAAAATCAAAACTCACCAACGTGCGGGAAGCATAGTTGTAAAACCCCATTCCGTTGCCTCCACACACCGGAATCCTCGCTTCACGGGTAATCTGTTTGAGCCGATCAAGAAGGAAAGGCTCAATGTCTCCTTCGAGGTAATTGTTTGCAAATATAACAATTCCCCCCGCATTAGCTTCCACGGAATCTAGAACCAGCATTTCCATGGTTTTATTGCCCGTTACCATCACGACCAGATCAGGAGATTTTGGGAGGGCTGAAAGGTTGGGATAACAGAGCCGACTGTTTATGCTTTGATAACCGGGGTTAACCAGATACACGTCTCCATGAAAATTATTGCCCTGTAGTAATTCAAGAACCCTCTGCCCAAAGCTATCAGGTTTATCAGAAACTCCTACGATGGCAACAGAATTCGGAGAGAGCATCCGCGACATCCAGTGAGCGGGCTTCACAGATTTAGTGATACTTTTCGACATTTGACCGTTCCTTTCCGCAGACTAATCTCTGGCGAATACATGAGAAACAATAAGTTGCGACTCAAATTGACCATTCATGTTTTAATCTGAAGTTCATTTACAAATATAAGCGGTATCTCCAACACTCCATCGGCAAACAAGATGACAAATGAAGTACAGGTAAATATCCTCGGGCAAGTTCTTGAAATCACTTTGAACAGACCACCCGCGAATGCTATCACCCGGTCTGTTTCAATTGCCATACATGAAGCGTTGAAAATGCTCCAGGAAGATAGTCATTTGCAATGCGGAATTATCACTGGAAGCGGTGATAAAATATTTTGCGCAGGTTGGGACTTAAAAGAAATGGCCAAAATGGAATCCAACGATCAGGCACTCTCAGAATCACTCGAATGTCCCGGAGGATTTGCCGGCATCACCGAATTCTGGGATCTGAAAAAACCGGTGATCTGCGCCGTCAACGGCATTGCGGTGGGCGGGGGATTCGAAATAGCGCTAGCCTGCGATATGATACTTTGCACAGAACATGCAGAGTTCTTTTTCCCAGAGATACAGCGTGGGTTTTTACCCGATGTGGGTGGAATACAGCATCTACCCCGAAAACTGCCCTATAACATTGCCATGGAACTCCTCTATACGGGACGAAAAATGTCCGCCAGTGAGGCCATTCAAAGGGGGCTCGTTAATGAAATACTCCCCGCTGAAAAACTGATTACCCGGGCACGAGAACTGGCTCACCATATTTCACAAGGGGCGCCACTGGCATTGCAGGCCCTAAAAGAAATCATGCCGGTGATCCAGGGCATGCCTGTTAAAAAAGCTTTTTCCGAAACTAAACCGGGTGGTGAACGATTTCCTATTTACCAAAAAATGCTATTTTCTGAAGATTTTATGGAAGGTGGCCGTGCATTCGCAGAAAAACGCAAACCTCACTGGAAGGGAAAATAGAGCGGCCAATCTCTGTCAGACAGTCAGGGATTCATTGGGAAATCCCTCACTGCAGGCCTAGAGCAACGGGCTCATTAGCCTCATTGAGTTTTCCAGAAACTTGACCACCACATGACGGTTTTCCCATTCTTCTGCGTCCAATCTCTTTGAATCCCTCAAATATTCTGAATGCAAACGGCCCAACTGCTGGGCAAAACTGACATCATAAACAAACAACGATACTTCATGATTTAACCACAAGCTGCGCATATCAAAATTAACCGTACCAAACATAGAGATACTTCCGTCTGTCATAATAGATTTTGTATGCAATAACCCGCCTCGATACAGATAGATTTCAATACCGTGGTTCAGCATTCCATCAAGATAGGAATTACTGGCATGACGCGTCATAAAAGAATCTACTGTCTCGGGAACAATTATTTTAACCCGGACACCTCGACCGGTTGCCCCTCTTAGCGCCCATAACAAAGAATCGTCCGGCACCAAATAGGGGGTGGTTATAACCACCTCTTTCCGGGCGTTATTAATCATGGCCTGCATCATTTTTAACAAACTATTCCCCTGAGAACCGGGGCCGGATGCAACCACCTGAACATCGGAATCACCGCAAGGCGCCGGAAGTTTAATACCTGCCTTTCGGCCCATCTGCCGCAAATTTTCCCCGGTTTCAGCGACCCAGTCTCCACCCAGTATCGCTGCCAGTGGGAGCAAGGCCGTTCCTCTGATTCGAACCATAGCATCTATCCATTCTCCGTAGTTACCATCCTGCTTGAAAAAACCCGGATCAACCATATTCATACTTCCGGTCCAGGCCGTCTCACCATCGATAATGATTATTTTTCGATGCAAACGCAAATCGGTTCTGCCGACCAGTGATCGAAACAACCCCACCGGTAATGCCGAATTTAACAGCACGCCCGCTTTCTTAAGGCGCCCTGGCTGAGCGCCCTTCCACCAGGCCGAAGCACCCAGAGCATCGATCAAAACCAGACAGTAAACGCCTCTTTGCGCCGCCGAGATAAGCGCGTTAAGAACATCGTCCGCTAATCCACCTTCATGCCAGATATAGAACTCCATCAGGACACTGGTATTAGCAGCATCAATGTCCTGGCGGATGCGAGTCAGAATAGATCGGGTTTCAGAAAAAAGCTCAAGATTGTTTCCGCCAAACGTTAATGCATTAGCCGTGTTTAAGCCCAGTGTTGCCATCGTGCGTGCGTTACGACAGTGCTTGTCCCAGTCTACGTTTGTGAGGCCCTCGGCAACGGTAATTTCGGCGATCTCTTTTAGATCTTCACGCACTTTATCGAGACGAGCCACTCGTTTAGGGCTGAGTCGTCTTTCTCCGATCAGAAGGTACACGGCAGCGCCAAAGTAAGGAATCATGGAAACGATCAATAACCATGCCAGCGCAACCCCCGAGGGTGGCCGATTCATAATCACCCGGATAGATATCCCGATTACCAGTAGCACCTGGAGAAAAGCAAGTATGGCGAGTGGGCTGAAATAATATTCCATGGGAGTGAGTGTATAGTGAATACGGCTAAATGGAAGCACCCATCCCACATCAAATCAAAGATTTGATTTCAAAAGCACCACCTAATATGGCACTATCTTAGTTTGAAAAACCCAAGAAATTTCAATCACATGATTCCCCACAGGCTGGTTACAACATTGATCGCATTATCGTTGATCACCGCAAATCTGCTGTGTGGACTGTCGTTTGCACAAGAAAGACCGAAAATAGGTCTGGCGCTGGCAGGTGGTGGAGCACGTGGTGCAGCACATATTGGAATCCTTAAACGCCTTAAAGAATTACGAATCCCGGTAGATTACATTGCCGGCACCAGTATTGGTGCGATTGTGGGCGGTTTGTATGCATCGGGCAAATCTCCAGAAGAACTGGAACTGATTATTAACGAAATTAACTGGAATGCAGTATTCAAGGATAAGCCCCCCCGAGAACAGCTGAGTCCACGAAGAAAAGTTGAAGACAACCTGTTTCTGGTCGATAAACTTCCCGGATTAAAAGATGGGCAACTCAAGCTACCTCAAGGGGTAATTCAGGGCCAGGCTTTCTATACACTGATCAAGGATCTGACCCGCAGCGCTTCAGCAATTAAGGATTTTAATGACTTTAACCCGCCGTTTCGAGCTATTGCAACCGACCTTGAAACCGGTGAAGCCGTGGCGATTGATCATGGAGATTTGGCCACTGCTATCCGCGCCAGCATGTCTGTTCCCGCTATATTCGCACCGGTCGAAATAGATGGACGATTACTGGTTGACGGAGGGCTTGCTAACAATCTGCCAATAGACGTAGTCCGGGAAATGGGAGCGGATATCGTCATTGCAGTGGATATTAGTTCTCCTTTCGTTGACAGGGAACATCTGGACAATGTTCTTGCAGTTGCGTATCAACTAACGAATTTTCTGACCCGCAATAATACGCTTCGGCAACTGGAGTCTCTGACCGAAAACGATATTTTAATTGTTCCAGATTTACAAACTGTCGAGTCCGCTGACTTTAAGAGCACAGACAGAGCTGTCGAAATGGGCTATATAAGCGCATTACTCAACAGCACAAGGCTGCTTGATCTGAGCATGAGCGAGCAGGACTATGCTGGTTACGAACTATACCGCTCTGGAATAATTACTCCAAAGATTGTTGTCGAATATATAGATATTAATACCGGCGAAGAGATCAGCGAATCTCTGCTCCGCAAAAAAATTATCCAACCGTTAGATCAATTGCTTGACGTAGACCTGATGAATGAGTCGTTAGGTAACATAAACGGCCTGGGTTATTTCGAAACGGTATTCTATGATGTAACCGAACGCGATGGGATGACGGGAGTGTCCATCACCGCAAAACCTCGATCCTGGGGGCCCAAATATATTCAGTTCGGGGCTCGATATAGCAATAATCTGGCGGGAGACGACGGTCTTGATCTACGTCTAGGCTATCTGGTCGCCCCGCGAGGACCCGACGGATCAGAATGGTCGTCCAACCTCAGTCTGGGAGAAGAGACCGGATTAAGCACCGAGTACTTTCGACCGCTGAGACCTGATTCCAGTTATTTTTACTCCGTAACTGCAGCACTCAGCCGACAAAGGTTTAACGCATTTGTTGACGGTGATCTTGTGGCTCAAAGTGACATAACCAGAATTGGAGCTTCAGCCAGATTTGGCCACTTCCTCGGTTTACTGGGTGAAACTAGTTTTGGGTACAGGCTGTACACGGGAGACCGGGAAGACCGAATCGGCGTTATCAACAGTAGTTCAAGTGACATTGATGGCGGAGAAGTATTTGGAAGGCTCGTCTATGACAGTCTGGACAGCATCAGTTTTCCAACACACGGTAACTATCTTCAATTTAACGGCCTTCGTTCAGATGAAAATATCGGCGCGTCTGAAAATTTTGGCCAGTACGGGCTTGATTACTTTGGCGCCGTCACTTCAAAATCTCTGACATTTTTAGGGGGTGTCCGTCTGCAGCTGACGACACTGGGCGATGCCCCCCTCCAAAATCGCTATCAATTTGGGGGACTTTTCGAATTAGGTGGTGTCAATGAAAATGAATTTTCAACCGAGAACTTAGTGTTACTGCGAGCTGGCGTTGCGCGCCAGATGAACTCCTTTCTTGGATCAAATATGTGGGTCGGCGGTATGCTGCAACATGCAAGTACGGCCGCAGACACTGATGACCTTTCTTTTGATGACGGTATTCTGGGCGGTTCCATGTATCTTGGATGGAACACGCTAGCCGGGCCTCTGTACCTTGGTTATGGTATTTCAGAAGGCGGCAATAACAGCCTACATTTGCTACTCGGAAAACAATTTTAATATTCGGGGCTTTCCGACGCATCTCATGTTAAGTTTTTCCCCGATCCAAATACTGATATATTTCAGTATCAGAACACACGCACATACTAACCGCTAATTTGTTGAAAGCACTGACACAAAACATCATCAAATTAGCGCCTCTGAGATTCATATTTAAAGGAACTGGAAATTGGCATCGCTGCAAGATCAACTGTTAAAAGCGGGACTCGCTAATTCTGAAAAGGCGAAAAAGATTCAAAAAAGCAAACACAAACAGACGAAAGCCGCCCGCAAATCGGGGAAACCGGTAGTAAGCGATACGAAACTGGCAGCAGAAAGGACAATTTCGGAACAGGCTGAGCGTGATCGAGCCTTGAACATCAAAAAAGAGCAACGGGCCCATGAAAAAGCAGTCTCCGCCCAGATCATACAGCTTATTGAGAATAACCGGATTAAAGATCAGGAAGGAGAACATCCCTTCAATTTTGTGCATGAAAAAATCATCAAAAAAATACACATAACTCCGAAAATTCACAATCAACTAAGTTCAGGATATCTTGCAATCGTAGGCTACACCAGAAATCAGCAGATGACTTACGAGGTTGTTCCAACTATCGTGGCACGAAAAATTGAAGAACGGGACCCCAAAAATGTAATTCACATAGCCGATGCAGAAACCCGGAAAACGTTAGATGATGACCCTTACGCGGAATTTGTCATCCCCGACGATCTGGTCTGGTAAATAATCGCACGAGTTTAATTTGACAACACCTGCTTTAAGTGTTGTATTCTTTTGATAATAAAGTAAGAGACGGATCCGCCATTGAATTCCGCAACAGAAGCCACAAACAGCCCTCCGAGAAAAAGTCTGGACTACTATCATAGTCCGACCCAGTTTCGATTTGACAGCTGGCACCAACTATCTGAATATTCGGTAAGGCTCAGTGCCTGCAAATCCAGAAATGTGCCGGATACGACATTACACCAAAAAGTAAATTCTGTTTTAACAGATTTATCAACGCTGGAAGAGTACTCTGCGTTTCCTTCAGAGTCTGACATTGAAATTCTCTGGAGTCTATTTCGAAACAAAGACTATGAAACCTTGTCCTGGTGTGTGGAAATTATCGTCAGGGCGCTATCAAGCGATAGCTATCGCATTCGTGAAATCGACCTCGCGTCGGCACTGGATATTAAAACCGAAGAACGCAAAGAGTACAGACGAGCAAAAACGGATACGGAATCTGACCATCAAAAACCTTATTTTGAAGTTTTGTTCGTAGATAAAAACTCCAAAGAAGAAATGCCCTCTCTAAAAAAAGGCTTTGCAAAAATAAGTCGGGATGAAGACAAGTTTGTTTACAATATAGTTTCCGTTCCAAGCTTCGAAGATGCACTGATTGCGATTCTGTTTAACTATAACATTCAGGCCTGCGTTCTTCGATACGAATTTCCGCTTCGCTCTAAGAATCATCTAAAAATTCTTCAACGCTATTTATCCTCAATTTCTGATGTTGAGTATGATGAGCTACCAGACATTGGTCATGGCCCTCTTCTTGGATACTATCTTTCTCAGTTGCGTCCAGAGCTTGATTTATATCTGGTTACGGACGAATCTGTTGAAGCGATTGCGGGAAGCTCTGCCAGAACATTCAAAAGAATCTTCTATCGACAAGATGACTTTCTCGAGTTACACCTCAATATTCTGAGAGGCATTCAGGAACGCTATGAAACGCCCTTTTTCAACGCGTTGAAATCTTATAGCCGGAAACCCACCGGGGTATTCCATGCTATGCCAATATCCAGGGGCAAATCAGTTACAAAATCTCACTGGATCAGGGATATGGTTCAGTTTTACGGCATCAACATATTTCTTGCCGAAACCTCTGCTACTTCTGGGGGGCTGGACTCTCTCTTACAGCCACATGGCCCGATCAAGAAAGCCCAGGAACTTGCCGCCCGCGCCTTCGGGGCACGACAAACCTATTTCGTCACCAATGGCACATCAACCGCTAACAAGATTGTTGTTCAAGCTCTGGTAAAACCCCGCGATATTGTTTTAATTGACCGGGACTGCCATAAATCGCATCACTACGGAATGGTTTTAGCCGGTGCCCATGTTTCGTATCTGGATTCATATCCACTGCAGGATTTCTCTATGTATGGCGCAGTACCCCTTAGAGCAATCAAGCAGCAGCTTTTGAATTACCGCGATGCAGGAATGCTTGACCGGGTAAAGATGCTATTGCTAACAAACTGCACTTTCGATGGAGTTGTATACAACGTAGAAAAAGTAATGGAGGAATGTTTAGCGATAAAGCCAGATTTAGTTTTCCTATGGGATGAAGCATGGTTTGCCTTTGCTGCGTTCACGCCGACCTATCGTCAGCGAACCGCTATGGCAACCGCTGAAAAACTGACTCGAAAATATCGATCTGCTGAGTACAGATTAAAATACGAGGCGCATAAAGAGTGGTTGTCAAAAAATCAGGATTCCGACACCCTGCTGGATTCTCCCCTTATGCCCGACCCTGATAAGGTTCGAATTCGGGTATATGCAACCCAGTCTACCCACAAGTCACTAACATCCTTGAGACAGGGGTCGATGATTCATATATACGACCAGGACTATAAGCTCAAAGTTGCCGAGCCGTTCCATGAAGCATTTATGACCCACACCTCTACCTCGCCAAACTATCAAATAATTGCATCGTTGGACCTGGGGCGACGGCAAGTTGAGCTCGAAGGCTATGAGATGGTGCAAAAACAGATTGAACTGGCCATGTCGATCCGTGAGCAAGTCGCGATTAGCCCCAGACTCAATCGGCATTTTCGCTTTCTGGTAGCCCGGGATCTGGTTCCTAACGAGTATCGTCAATCAAAAATTGAAGCTTATTTTGATTCAGACACAGGATGGTCCAATGATCATCTCGAAACAGCCTGGGAGCAAGATGATTTCGTAGTCGATCCGACTCGACTCACGCTTTATGTGGGCGCCACCGGAGAGAT
>JAIBDK010000076.1 GCA_024679435.1 Gammaproteobacteria bacterium
AAGTCTGGTTCTTTCTCCAAAGCGCGATCTTAATGAATTGCAGCGTTTTTCAAAGCTGACAGAAAACCATCGTTGGGTGAATGCCGGGCAAATCAGGGAGCTTGAACAGGATCTTGGCGGGTGTTTTGAAAAAGGATTGTTCTTCGAACAGGAAGCCCATCTCGACCCTCGACATGCACTGCAGGACCTTGTTGAATATCTTAATGCAAAAGGGGTTGAGATTCATTATGGGGACCAGGTTTGCAGTGCAGATCTGGGATCTGACTTTGTGATTGATTGCCGGGGATTCACCGCCAGAGATTCTTTGCCTGGATTGCGCGGTGTCAAGGGTGAAATGCTGGTGCTCAGGAGTGACGACATCGAGTTGTCCAGGCCGATCCGGTTGTTACATCCGCGTTATCCTATGTATGTCGTTCCGCGGGGCGATGGACGATTTATGATTGGTGCAACCATGATTGAAAATGATGATCGCAATAGAATTTCAGCGCTGTCCATGCTGGAATTGTTAAGCGCCGCTTATGCGCTGCACAGTGGTTTCGGTGAAGCGGAAATAATTGAAACCGGAGTGGATGTTCGTCCAGCTTTTTTGGATAATCTTCCGGCGTTATCCCGCAAGGACAACGTTGTTTTCGTAAATGGTCTGTTTCGTCATGGATTTCTTCTGGGGCCTGCCATGGCCATACAAGTTGCGGATGCGCTGACGGATTGTCAAGCATATGAGGGGCTTCCGCTATGCGCATAATCGTAAACGGTGAGCCAAGGGAAGTCGCCGCTCTCACGCTTGAAGCTCTTCTGAGTGAATGTGGTTACCATAGCGCTAAGATTGCAACGGCTCTAAACAGCACGTTCGTTCACCGCCATCTGAGAAGTGAAACAACGCTGTCCGAAAATGACAGAGTTGAAGTGGTCTCTCCTATTGAAGGAGGTTAGCAGGATGTCGTGCTATGTCGGGGTGGGTATCTCAATGGTAAAAAGGATTTTTCGTTATGGTTGATTTCTACGGAACGTGCATTAAAAACCCGCTTCTTCTTGGGACAGCACGCTACCCTTCGCCTGCGTTACTTGCGAAAGCGGTGCGTGAGGCTGGCGTTGAAGTCGTTACGGTTTCTCTTAGAAGAGAATCCGTCGGCAGTGCCGATGGAAATCAGTTTTGGGACCTGATCCGGGATCTGGGTGTAAAGGTACTGCCTAACACTGCCGGTTGTTTCTCGGTCGGCGAAGCAGTGACCACGGCTCAAATGGCGCGAGAGGTCTTTGAAACAGACTGGGTAAAACTTGAAGTAGTTGGTAATCGAGACACCTTGCAACCTGATCCTTTTGGATTGCTTGAGGCGGCGACAATACTCTGTAGAGACAATTTTCAGGTATTTCCCTACATGACAGAAGATCTGGTATTGGCGGAGAAGCTTGTTGAAGTGGGGTGTCGTGTTCTGATGCCCTGGGGTTCTCCTATTGGTTCGGGTCGCGGACTGAACAACGAATACGGTTTACGAACGCTGCGCGCCCGCTTTGAAGGCATTCCAATTGTTGTTGACGCGGGTATCGGGGTTCCTTCTCATGCGGCCCGGGCGATGGAGCTGGGCTGTGATGCGGTTCTGTTGAATACAGCGGTTGCCAGAGCGGGAGATCCTGTGGCAATGGCGAGCGCCTTTTCAGATGCTGTGAGGGCGGGCAGAGCCGCTTATCTGGCCACTCCTATTGAAATGAGTGATATGGCCACTCCATCTACGCCGGTTATTGGTAAAGCCTTCCTTTCCTGATGACCTGCGATATGATTTTCGATCCCTTTTATCCCATTTTAGATAGCAGTAAATGGCTCGAAACGCTTCTGCCTTTAGGTATTCGTGTTGTCCAGATTCGGATCAAGGATAAAAGCGAGACGGAAATCGAAAAGGAAATTCAGCGGGCCAGAGATTTGTGTGCAAACTACCAATGTCAGCTGATCGTAAACGATTACTGGAAGATTGCCCTGGATCTCGGCTGCAATTATGTTCATCTTGGGCAGGAAGATCTCGATTGTGCGGATCTGACGACACTAAAAAACGCAAATATTCGATTTGGGATCAGCACGCACAGTGAAGCTGAGCTTGAGCGAGCGCTTTCATTGAATCCGGATTACATCGCCCTTGGACCCGTCTATCCAACCATTTTGAAAAAGATGCCATGGCAGCCTCAGGGCCTTGATCGGGTCACTCAGTGGAAAAAACGGATAGGTGATTTGCCTCTTATCGGGATCGGAGGAATGAATCTTGATCGAGCTCCCGGCGTATTTCTTGCAGGCGCAGATGCGGTTGCCATGGTTACGGACATCACATTGAATTCCAGTCCACCGGATCAGGTAAAGAAATGGATTGAACTGACTGAACCGTGGCGGCTTCGTCAATAATGACTATCTCTCTTTTTTAATCTTGTTTAACAATTCTTAGTATCTTATAAAAATGAAAAAAATTTTGTTTCCGCTGTTTCTGGCCTTTTTCTGCTCGCTGTCAACGCCCGCATTTTCAGCTGATAAAATGACTTTGATGCTTGACTGGTTTGTCAATCCGGATCATGGTCCGATAATTATTGCTCAGGAAAACGGCTATTTTCAGGAGCGGGGATTGGAAGTAAACATCATACCCCCTGCAGATCCCTCCGATCCACCGAAACTGGTGGCGGCGGGTAAAGCCGATCTTGCGGTTTCCTATCAACCGCAGCTGCATTTGCAGGTTGAAGAGGGATTGCCGCTTGTGCGGGTCGGAACGCTGGTTGCAACGCCGTTAAATTGTTTGCTGGTTCTAAGAGACGGGCCGATAAAAAGTATATCTGACCTTAAAGGGCGTAAAGTCGGGTTTTCCGTGGCAGGGGTTGAAGAAGCGCTGTTGGGAGCAATTCTTGCCCCTAACGGTCTGGGAATGGACGATGTGGAATTAGTGAATGTGAACTGGTCGTTGTCGCCCTCGTTGATGTCAAAGCAAGTCGATGCTGTTATCGGTGCATTTAGAAATTTCGAACTAAATCAGATGGACATTGAACAAGTACCCGGGAAGTGTTTTTATCTTGAAGAAGAGGGGCTGCCCGCTTACGATGAACTTATTTACGTCGCCAATTCAGCTGACATTGATAGTAAGCGTGATCAAATCGCACGCTTCCTGGCAGCGACTGAAAAAGCCACACAGTTTATGGTAAACCATCCCCAGGAGAGTTGGAAAATATTTTCTGCAACGGCCAAAGAGCTTCAGGATGAACTGAATGAGAGAGCCTGGTTCGACACGCTCCCGCGCTTTGCGCTGCGTCCTGCTGCGCTGGATCATGGACGATATCAACGAATGGAAACGTTTCTGTTTAAAGCCGGGATGTTAAAAATTGAAAACCCGGTTTCTGATCTGGCAGTCGATATTAGCGCTCAATAGTAGAGTTTTCCTTATGACAGAGTTGAATACCGCGGCACCCGGTTTGATAGTGGAAGATTATCGGTCCAGAATACTGTCGGGCTGGCTGAGCCATAATGCGTGTGCCTGGGAGGATTACACCCGCCATGAATTCGTCCGTAAACTTGGTGAAGGCAGCCTGCCAAGGTCGGTTTTTATGGCGTATCTGATACAGGATTACATCTTTTTACTTCACTATTCGCGGGCTTGGGCGATGGCTGTTGTAAAATCTGAAACCGTCGACCAGATGCGATCTTCGGCTGCAACAATTCATGGATTGATTAACGAAGAGATTCAACTGCATATTGGAATTTGTGCGAGGGAAGGGATTTCCGAAGCAGAATTACTTGGCGCAGAAGAGGCCTCTGAAAATATTGCCTATACCCGATATGTAATGGATGCCGGGCTGTCCGGTGATTTGCTGGACTTGTTAGCCGTCCTGGCGCCATGTGTGTTTGGCTATGGTCATATTGGATTGACACTGGCTAACAATCGCAACCCCAAACCATTGTACCGGGAGTGGATTGATGCCTATTGTGGTGATGAATACCAGAGGATGTGCTTTGGGGTAGCTAATCTGATTGATGAGGTCGCAGTAAGCAGACTAGGTGACAATGCTGAATCCAATCCTCGATGGATCGGTTTGTGCAGGAAATTTGGAATTGCCACTCGATTGGAAGTCGATTTCTGGTCCATGGGATTCCGGCTTGGCTGAAACCCGATCCAGTTTGGAAGCCACTGCAGTTCCTGGTTTAACTTTATCCGGTAGCTTTGAGTTTTCCGGTCAGGTGCTTTTTTCAGACCTTGAGTTCCGATTGCAGCCGGGCTCATGGACCTGTCTTCTCGGTGCGTCTGGAGCAGGCAAGTCGACTTTGCTGCGCGCACTGGCCGGGCTGGATACCGGAGGAAAATTTTCTGGGACGGTAGAGACCGACGATCGTGAAGGCGTTGAGGACCGAATTTCCTATATGGCGCAATCGGATTTGCTTTTTCCGTGGTTGACCGTAAGACAGAACGTTTCACTTGGCAGGAGGCTGCGTCGGCAACGGGTTGATGAAAGCCGGCTGGATCAACTGATTTTTGATGTGGGATTGAGGGAGCATTGTAATAAAAAGCCGGCCCAGTTATCCGGTGGTATGCGACAGCGGACCGCATTGGCCAGAACATTGATGGAAGGCACGCCTTTTGTGCTGCTGGATGAACCCTTTTCAGCACTGGATTCAAAAACCCGCTCTGAAATGCAGTCTCTCGCTTATCGCGTCTTAAAAGGCAAAACCGTTTTACTGGTAACCCATGATATTGCTGAAGCGATGAAGCTTGGGAACCAGTTGTACATATTGAAAGATAACAACGCGATAAATCACCCGTTACCATCTTCATTGCCAGTTCGTGATGTTAACTCAAGAGAAGCACTCGAAGCCCAGGCACGGTTGATCGGGGCGCTTAATTCGTGAGCAATAAGAGCGAAAAGTCGAGGACCTCAGGATTTACAGATCTGTCTGTTCGGAAACCACGCCTGGTCGATGTTCTGTTGTCTGTTGTGGCTATCGTTGTTATTTGGCAGGTGGTAATTTGGGTAAGTGGGGTCCCATCTTTTATTTTACCGGGGCCGTCAAAAGTCGCTTTGGCGCTGCTGGAAAATGCGGCTTTGATATCCGAGCATGCATGGATAACGCTGTTGGAGGTGCTCGCAGGGCTGGCCCTGGGCACGTTGCTGGGGATTGCGACAGCGTTGTACATTATGATGTCTCCGATTGCGCAACGACTGCTGATGCCGGTTCTTGTATTAAGTCAGACAATCCCGGTCTTTGCTTTGGCACCCATTTTGACACTGTGGCTCGGTTATGGTCTAAGTTCAAAAATTGTGATGACATTGTTGATTATCTATTTTCCGGTGACGTCTACTTTTCTGGATGGTTTGCATGCCACACCACGAGGCTTCTTGGATTTAGCCAGGACAATGAGAGCATCCAGATTGACCACATTGATTCAGGTTCGAGTCCCTGCGGCATTGCCTTCTCTTGCTTCGGGAATTCGCCTGGCCGCAGTCTATGCGCCTATTGGTGCTGTGATTGGTGAGTGGGTTGGGGCATCCCAGGGTTTGGGATATCTGATGCTGCTGGCAAACGGCAGAGTGAAAATCGACCTAATGTTTGCAGCATTGATTACACTTTGTCTTTTAACAATTTTGTTGCGCGCTGTCATTGGTATTGTTTGCGAAAAAATTAACGATTGGGCAGGGCAGACGCCATGACAACTTCTTTATAAAAAAAAATAATGTCAATTAATTCAGAAAACACAGCGAATGCTGGTCTTCCCAGTAATCTTTACGAATTTGTTTCTTCGGGACGGAGGGTGCTCATGGATGGTGCGCTGGGAACCGAGCTTGAGCGCAGAAGCGCTGATGTTTATGGGAAAGCGTGGAGTGCTTTGGCGGTTGAAAACGAGGCCGACGTGATTGTGGATATTCATGTTGACTATATCAAAGCCGGTGCAAAACTGCATATTGCCAACAGCTTTTCTCTGGGGCGACATGTGCTAGAAACCGTAGGTCATGAACGAGATTTTGAAGTATTGAATCGGACTTCGGTGAAATTATTGAACCGGGCTATTGATAAAACCGGATTTAACCGCAATGAATTTTGGGTGGCGGGTTCGGTGTCCACTTTTTTTACCAACTCTGATCGTTCGTTGTTGCCCGATAATGAAATTCTGTTTAAAAACTGTATGGATCAGTTGGAAATCCTGACAGATGAAGGGATTGATGCAATAGCCCTTGAAATGCTGGCTGACTACTCCATTACTGGATCGTTGTTGCGAGCGGCGGAACAGTTTGATTTACCAGTTATTGCGGGTATCACCTGTGAATGGTCACCGGATGGTGTTTCGGTGGAAACCCAGGCAAGAAGTATGGGGCTTGATCCCATTTTACTGGATGACCTGATTCCGCAACTTATCCAGTTGGTCAAGTCTGATCAGGTAATATTTGCAGTAATGCATACGGAGCCGGACGTAACTGACGCGGCATTGGCGATACTTAAACGTTATTGGAAGGGACCGATTGCAGCCTATCCCAATTCCGGAAGATTCACTACTGAACAGGGTATCGCTCTGGACTTTGACAGTGTTCAGTCTGCGGATCAGTTCAGCGAGGCCGCCAGCAACTGGATTGCCGAGGGGGTCAATATCGTTGGCGGGTGTTGCGGTATCGGCCCTGAACATATTGCATCACTTCATAAGGTGATGAAACTTCCGGGCAGTTAGCAACCCGCTCGTTTCCATCCTGAACGCCGTCTGAGAATCTCAGTGGGTTCTCCGAAAAGGAGTCGGGGTTTCGATATGGGATTCCTTCTCTTGGTTCGGCATAATAAAAAGGGAACCGTAAGGGCGGGAACTTATGCTTTTGTCATTCCAGCTTAAACCCTCTGGATTTTATGTAGTCACCAAAATCCTCGCGCTGCGGAACGGCATACTGACGGGCTTTGTCCTCGATCCATCCATAATTTTCATCCGTCCCGAAAAGCGTCCGGTGTTTTTGGGTTTCATAGGGCTGAACGTTACGGCGCCTCATATCATAGGATTCTATGTTCTTCTGGATATTGCTTTCACTGAATTGATCAGTATGTACCGTGCTTTCCAGTGGAATACGCAAATTGATTTCAGCCGGTTGTTCAGGCCAGCCCAGTGCCAGAGCGGCGATGGGAAAGACGTAGTCCGGTAGTTTGAGAATGTCGGAGATTGCCTGACTGTAGTTGCGGATTGCGCTGATAGGGCAGCACCCGAGGCCTATTGCTTCTGCGGCAATGACAAATGCACTAAGGGCTATTCCGGAATCAATGCTGGCGTTAAAAAAGGCGTCAAGATGATCGTTGTTAAATTTTTTCCCCCGCCACTGACTAATTTGTCTCTGGCGACGATTATTTGCACAAAATATCAGTAGAGAAGGTGTTGCGTGAATCCAGTCATTTGAGGGAAACTGATCGTTAATCCGTTGTCGAGTCACTTGATTTTCTATGATGATGATATCGCGTTGCTGTAAATCACTTTTTGTGGGTGATGATAATGCTACCGCGCACAGCGTTTTAATAAGACTTATGTCGATTTTTTCATTAGTGAAATTCCGGCAAGATCCACGCGCAGAAATTTTTCTGAGTGTTTCACTTTCTATTTCGCATAAGTCTTCGACATCATCAAATCGACGAGAAAGGTTGTTCAATAGAGTCATGTTTGCAGTTTATCCGCTGGAGTGAACCGAGAATACTAATCTATTTAATAGAAGTTGAATATTTATCTTAGGTATTATTTCTAAAAACGCGGCGGTAATTCAGAAGGTTTAAGTTTGTTCTGCACCAATGATTGCGATATTGTCTCCTCGTTGTGTTTTACCCGGAGGGCGCTTGCACAACAGAAAACCTGATTGGCTGGTGATGACTTTCCAGGGCTCTTTTTGATGATGCTGCGGATAATGGATCTGACCGATTTCCTGTCCGGCTGCCAACGAGTCACCAAGTTCAATAAATGGCTCGTACAAACCATCGTCCGGAGCGATCACATAGCAGTCTGCATGGGGCACCGTTACCAAGCGGGTTTCTTCGCGCCCCTGGGTTTTGTTACTAACAGGATTTCCATGTAATACTCCGACATGCTGCATGATGTTACGGACTCCATGCTCGGCCATTTTAACCACTTTGGGACTAACTCTGCCTGCACCGGCGAGTTCGCAGGTGTAAGCAGGTTTGCCTTCGCGACTGAACATCGCAGACAGGAATCGTCCGGAATCGGGAAAGCAATCATCCTGGGTTATCGCAAGGTCCGTGCCGAAAGACAGGGCTGTCTCCAGCACTTCCTGACGGGCTTCCTGAGTAACACCATGGGGCACAAAGATACAGGGTATATATTCAAGAGTTTTCCCGCCGGAGTGCAGATCCACATGAACATCAGATCGTGGAATAATTTCCGAAGTAAAATAATCGGCAATCATTTCAGTTACCGTTCCGGCTGCTTTTCCGGGGAAAACTCTATTCAAGTTCAGACCATCGATAGGCGAACAGCGATTGCCAGACAATGTTGCCGGTAGGTTAAGGCTTGGTATAATGATTACACGACCGTTTATCTCGCTGGCTTGAAGATTTCGAGCCAGTTTCATTAATGTTACCGGCCCCTCGTATTCATCTCCGTGCACACCCCCGGTAAAAGATATTGTCGGGCCGGCACCATTTTTCAAAACGGTTATGGGTATCGTTAATGCGCCATATGCAGATTCGTCTGTAGAGATTGGGACGGAC
>JAIBDK010000169.1 GCA_024679435.1 Gammaproteobacteria bacterium
CAATCACATAACAGCAGTTTTCTATTGCCCGGGCTCTGAGTAATGGCAACCAGTGATCTTTGCCAGTCGTTGCGGAAAAAGCTGAAGGAACAATTAGAATCTGTGCACCCAGCGAAACAAGCTTTCGATACAACTCTGGAAAGCGAAGGTCATAGCAAATAGTGAGTCCGACCTGACCGACCGCGGTATCAACAATCTCAATTCTGTCCCCCGCTTCAGTATAGGAAGACTCACGGTAGACTTCACCCGTGGGTAGCGCAACGTCAAACAGGAAGATTTTGTCGTAACTTGCAATTCTGTTACCAAGCGCATCAAAAACCATCAGGGTATTGGAAACTTTATCCGGGGTCGAAGACTTCACCGGCAAACTCCCGACAATAATACACACCTGATACTTTTTTCCAAGCTTTGAAAACGCTGCCTGTATTTGCCCCTGAGCTGCGTTCACAGGATTCCTTTCCTCGGCAGTCTCCAGCAATTGTGAAACGCTTGACTGCATGAATGCGCAGCATTCCGGCAGAATAATCAGTTCAGCACCGTCTTCTACAGACTGTGCGATATAGGGTTCTATTTTAACCAGGTTTTCAGCAACGTTGTCGCTTGAACTGGTTTGAATTGCTGCGATACGCGGCATCGAGTCAACTAGTCTGTCGGGCGAGTTTGCGGAGGCCGAAGTATACCAAACAGGTTGGCGTAATAATTGCTGTCAGCGACTATCCATGCTGAGCATGCTGAGTTACTGGCAGCAAAAAACAGATTGGTTCCAGTACCGATGCCGGAAATCAGAGGATATAAAAATAATGATTGCCAACCTTGCCAACTGGCTCGTTCTCAGCAATCCAGTAGGGTTCTACACCTTCAGCATGATAATGGGTTGCATTCCCCACCGGGGCTAGCCTGTCTCCTTCGAGAAACTGCCGGGCGATATCAATAGCCTGCTGCCAGGCATTCACGTCGGTAATCGCATGATGACGGGCAGCAATGTGGGTCCAGCTGAACTGTCGGCGCTGCCAGACAACTTCACAAACGGTATCAGGATAATGCTTGCTGTCGACACGATTCATGGTCACAGAAGCAATTGCAACCTGTCCATTTACTGATTCGCCGCGACCTTCGTGATAGATATTCAGAGCCATGCAGCCCAGTTCATGGCCCGGCGTCGTGCCCGAAAAGTCAAACTCCCCGGTATGATCAAAAAAAGCATAACTAAATGAAGGAAAAACCGCACTTACTGCCATTATCAGCAGGACAGCCGCTTTCCTGAACCTCGATTTATTGCACATTTTAAAGTAATTTTTTCGTTAGCGAATGGCTGATAGTGGTGGTTTAAACTATTATCGCCATAATTTTTGCATAATTATACACAAAATTACCGCAAAAAACAGATCAGCGTGTTTTGGAAAACCCGAAGCGGTTTAATGCCGGAATACTCAGGATTCAGGCTAGTAAACCTCCGTGACAATCACGGCAATATTTTAACGGGGTAGAATTATACTTTACACAGCGTGAATAAATGGTGAAGAAAGGGTAAAGATAAGGTTAAAGCTCTCTTGTCGATCTGAATTCCACATCCGGCCAGCGTTCCATGGCTAACTGAAGGTTAGCCCTGTTTGGCGCGATGTACGAAAGCGTATTCTGGCCGTCCAGAGCCAGATTCTGTTCATTTCGGCGACGAAATTCTGTTTCATCTGCGGGATTCTTAAACGAAATCCATCGCGCCGTGGTGACCGGGACCGCTTCGAATTTACAATCTACACTGTATTCATTTTTGAGTCGGTGAGCAACAACGTCAAACTGCAGAATCCCCACCGCACCCAGCACCAGATCATTACTGACAAGCGGCCTAAAAACCTGAGTCGCCCCTTCCTCACTTAACTGAATCAGTCCTTTCTGCAATGCCTTAGCCCGCAACGGGTCTGCCAGTCGAACTCTCCGAAACAACTCGGGTGCAAAGTTCGGAATGCCGGTAAATTTAAGCACCTCCCCCTCTGTAAACGTATCGCCTATTTGAATAGTGCCATGGTTATGCAGTCCCAATATATCGCCGGCATACGCATCTTCCGCCTGGCCGCGTTTAGCGGCCATGAAGGTATGCGCATTCTGTATTGCCACGGTTTTCTCAGCACGCACATGTCGCAGTTTCATTCCCTTTGTAAACTGACCCGACGTAATTCGCAAAAATGCAACGCGGTCATGATGTGCCGGATCCATATTGGCCTGAATTTTAAACACAAAACCGGAGAATTTATCTTCGGTGGCCTCAACATCACGGGTTTCGGTCGCTCTGGGCTGAGGGGACGGGGCATATTCAACAAATTTATCCATCAATTCATCGGTGCCCTGGCGATTCAGGGCCGAACCAAAAAAAACCGGCGTCAGTTCTCCTTTTAAATAGGCTTCCTTGTCGAATTCATGACTTGCACCTTG
Source organism: Gammaproteobacteria bacterium (assembly GCA_024679435.1). Taxonomy (GTDB): domain Bacteria; phylum Pseudomonadota; class Gammaproteobacteria; order Arenicellales; family Poriferihabitantaceae; genus JAIBDK01. The sequence continues at coordinate 2,428 of JAIBDK010000169.1, forward strand.
AACCAGCTCTAGTTCATCCCTGAGCTCATCCGCCAGTGAACCGAGACGTTGGTCAAGCTCAGAACTATCCAGCCCCTCAATAAAAACGTCTTCGGTGAAACTGCCTCGACCCGCAAAGAAGTGAATCGTATCGTCATACAATCGGTAGACACCAACAAACGCCTTTCCAATTCCAATAGGCCAGGTCATCGGCGCACATTTAATTTTTAACACCCGTTCGACTTCATCCATTATGTCGATAGGGTCTTGCCCCTCCCGGTCCATCTTGTTGACGAAGGTCATAATCGGCGTATCACGCAGGCGACATACCTCCATCAGCTTGATGGTTCGTTCTTCTACCCCTTTAGCGATATCGATGACCATCAATGCTGAATCCACCGCAGTGAGGGTGCGATAAGTATCTTCAGAAAAGTCGGCGTGACCGGGTGTATCCAGAAGATTGATGATCCGTTCTTTATAAGGAAACTGCATGACGGATGAAGTTACCGAAATACCACGCTGCTTTTCCAGCTCCATCCAGTCAGAAGTCGCATAACGGTCACTTTTTCGACCTTTTACCGTACCGGCCAACTGAATCGCCCCGCCATACTGCAACAGTCGTTCGGTCAAAGTCGTTTTACCGGCATCCGGATGGGAAATAATCGCGAAGGTCCTTCGGAGCTTGATTTCGTCTGTAAGATTACTCATTGCCGTTAGATTGTCTGATAATTGCCCAAGAAGTGTCGACTAGATTGCTTTCCGGCCCAGCGGAAGCGCGTGGGGGGCGATTATACGGATAATTTCAGCGATCAAAAGGGTGAATAGATGTAAAATCCGCCCTCATTTTCGCTGACCACATTATGCCTTTAATTACTTTAACGGATCTTTCCATCGCCTTTGGTGACAATCTGTTGCTTAATCGCGCTTCTCTTGCCCTGTCTGCTGGCCAGAAAACGGGACTTATCGGCAGAAATGGTGAGGGCAAATCGACTTTGCTGAAAATTATCGGTTCCCAGATTTCTGCCGATGAAGGCGATATACGTCTGGCTCCCGGGGTAAGAATTGCGATGCTGGAACAAAGCCCCAAAGTGTCGTCTACCGCGAGCGTTTTTGAATATGTTGCGTTGGGGTTGGGTGAAACAGGGTCGGTTCTGGCGGAATATCAAAGTCTGGTATCGTCCTCTGATCTTACCGACAAACAGCTTAATCATCTATCTGACTTGCAGCATAAGCTGGACGGCTCAGGCGGCTGGAGCCTGCAGTCGACGGTTGACCGGACTCTGAGCCGCCTTGGTCTGGACGGCACGATTTCCGTAGCCAAGCTTTCCGGCGGATGGCAAAGACGAGCCTCTCTCGCCCGGGCTCTGGTGAGCGCACCCGACATTTTGCTTCTCGACGAACCCACCAACCACCTGGATGTTGAGTCTATCGTGTGGCTGGAAAAGCAGATTATCCAGTTTGACGGCGCCATTGTGTTTGTCACCCACGATCGAGAATTTCTGCAACGGGTAGCCACAAACATCGTTGAACTTGACAGAGGCAAGCTTAAGAGCTGGCCCGGAACCTATTCCGACTACCTCAGCCGAAAGGCCGCAGCCCTTGAGCAGGAAGAACGCCAGAATGCGGTTTTCGACAAAAAGCTGGCCAAAGAAGAAACCTGGATTCGTCAGGGCATCAAGGCCCGACGAACCCGCAACGAAGGTCGTGTGCGTGCACTGAAGAAAATGCGACAGGAACAATCCGAGCGCCGCAATCGAAAAGGCAATGTTCGACTAGAGCTTGAGCAAAGTCAGCAGAGTGGCAAACGGGTTATAGAAGCGACGAACATAAGCTATAAAATTGCTGATCAACAAATCATCTCTTCATTCTCTACCCGTATCATAAGAGGAGACCGCATCGGACTGATCGGTCCGAACGGAATCGGCAAGACCACTCTGCTGCGACTGTTACTCAAGGATCTCATGCCAGATTCCGGAGAAGTCATTCACGGCACACGGATAGAGGTGGCCTATTTTGATCAGCTTCGATCCGAGCTGGATCCAGATCGAACCGTGGTGGACACCATTGGAGAAGGACGTGAAGAGGTCACTATCAATGGCCGGTCCAGACACGTTATCAGCTATTTGTCGGACTTTCTGTTTTCACCGGATAGATCCCGATCACCCATAAAAGCGCTTTCCGGAGGGGAAAGAGCCCGAGTACTGCTTGCAAAGCTTTTCAGTAAATCCGCTAATTTGTTGATCATGGACGAACCCACCAATGATTTAGACATTGAAACTCTGGAACTACTGGAGGAGCTGTTGCTTCAGTTTGATGGAACCTTACTGCTGGTATCTCATGATAGAAAATTTCTCGACAACGTCGTCACCAGCACGTTCTCCTTTGAGGGCGATGGTATTGTCCGGGAATATGTTGGCGGTTACAGCGACTGGTTAAGACAAACCGAGATATCGAAAAATACCGAAAATAAAAAAAACCGGCCCCAGAAAGGCAATCGCCAGGCGCAACCTGCCAGTCCGGTAGCAACCCAAACAACACCCCAAACGGCAAAAAAGAAACTGAGTTACAAGCTGCAACGCGAACTGGACATGCTGCCAGACAAAATCGACAAACTCGAAGCCGAACAGGAAACACTGTCCACACAAATGTCACAACCGGACTTTTATAACCAACCGGAAAAAACCGTAAAGGATGTATCCAGTCGACTTAACAAAGTCAGCACCGAGCTGGAAGATTGTTTTCAACGCTGGGCGGAACTGGATTCCTGACTTCCTGGGAACGGCTAACCCTGAAGTTCTATCACGCAAGGGTCAGAGCAATCGCACCCATCTGACGACCGTATTGTTCTTCACCCCTGTGACACATCCTTCTATAGCTGAAAAACTCTGCTTCGTTCCCATACGTATCAATGCCGAGAGATTCCCGTGAATTAATGCCAGCGCACGCCAGTTTTTTAAGAATATATGCGGGCAGGTTAAAATAAACCGTGTCGTTACTGAAGTCGAAAAACTCACGACATTGTATAGATGACAAAGAACAAAAATTTTCATAAAATTCAGCCCCGACTTCGTAAGATTCCAACTGAATCGCGGGGCCGACCGCAACATGGATCGTGTCTGGGTCGGAACCCAGAGTGCACATTGTTTCAACGACTCGGTCGGTCACGCCCAGCACAGCGCCTTTCCATCCGGCATGAGCGGCTCCCACTATTTGATTAACTGGATCTAAAAATAGAACCGGCGCACAATCTGCAC
>JAIBDK010000319.1 GCA_024679435.1 Gammaproteobacteria bacterium
GCTTTGCCTTCGTGCTCAAACCACAGAGCGCCTTCAGTTTGATCACGACAGATCACGGGAACGGCCAGCAACGCTCTACAACCCATGGGTTGTAAATAGACCCGATGCAATTCGGAAAATTGCGTTTCTTCTGTCGTGTCGGAAATGACGATGGCTTCCTTCTTTTGCAAATAGTCAAAAAGTTGTGGATATTCTTTGAGCTCAAACTGAGTTCCGCGGGTATGCCCCTTGCTTTCACTGTCATAGCAATCCAGGCAAACCAGGCGGGTGCCATCGGAATCACTATTAATCTGCCAGAAACTGGCACGTCTCACCGCCGCTGCAACGGAGACAATCTCCGTCAAATGACTGAGTGATTCGGAATCAGCCGAATCGAAAACGGCGGCATCGGATGCCAGGGTCGAAAAGGCCCGGCTTTGAGCCTCCACTTCCTGTTTGCGATTGAGTATTTCCCGGGCATTACGATCTGCTCTGAGCCCCTGGAATACCAGCAATACGGCTAAAATGGATGCCAGAACCATGATCATGGTTGCTAACAACAGCGACTCGGTAATATTCTCTTTTACAAAACCGACAAAATCCTCTTCCGGAACAACGATCATTACCGACCAGTCGCGTACAATGTAAGCAGCTAGCTCAGAAACCGAATTGAGATATCGCTTGTTGTCGACGGTTAAAATACGGTGGCCATGGCCTTCGACCTTAAAACGGTTATAGGCACGGCTCAAGATCGGATCACCGAGCTCATCCAGCATCATGGGTTGCAGGGTATCGCCTACCCGCTTCAACATTTTCCTGGCCTGGGGATAAGCCACCAGGCGCCCCTTCTTATCAATGATCAATGCTCTGCCATTGCTGCCGATGGATAAATTCCTTAAAAAGCGGCTTAATTGATCGATTTTAATATCGGCCCCGAGCACGCCGAGTACCTGATCATTATCGTCGATAACCGGCATCGCAGCGGTAACACCCGGTTTCTTGTCGGTAAAGAAAATGTAGACATCCGTCCAGAACAGCCCCCGCGCTTCGACAGCACCGGTGTACCATGGCCTGTTGCGGGCATCATAGGTATCATTTGTCACAATCTCTTCGGCCATGACATCTCCGGCTAAATCCCGCCGGATCCATTTGACCTCTGTGGTATTCCCGCTGCGGTTAATAATTTTGGTGTCGACACGTCCATTCGCCATTTTTCTGGGCATGATGAAATTACCCTCAGCATCTGCGATGGAGAAAATGGTCAATTGAGGATAATTGTTCAATATCTGGATCGCAAGTGGTTCAATCTGGGTGCGACTGCTGATCGAAAAGGCGGGATCGTTGACGATGTTGGTGGCCAATTTGACCATATCCGCGGCCGGGGAGAGGTAGTTTTGCACTTCAGCTGCAATTTGACGGTCAAGGGTTTTTAACAGTTTGTCGGTCAGAAGCAGGGCATCCTCACGGTTGTTGTGGTAGGCGTAGAATAAAATAAACGCAATCGATGCTATCATCAACACCAGGCAACCAACCGGGATTCCCACCCGGATGAATCGGCGTCGCAATCGCTGTCGGCGGCTGCGAGTATCCAGACTTATGTCCACTAACTCTCGGGGGCGCAAGTTTCAACTCCTCTTCTTGATGGATTCGTAAAAAGTCAAATTTGCTCGCTCCGGTGCCCCCCTTTCGGGGGTTTCGAAAGCGGCAATGTCGCTGCCCAATCCGACTTTTTACAAGACTGTCCTTCCTGGAAGATTAAGAAATATAGACCCGATTCGAAGATGTGTCAAATAGAGCGTTTGTCAAAATAAGGATCCGATAACGGCGGTTTATCATTTAAGAAAAACACCACCGGTAGCGATCAAGGCTTCCTGTACTTTTGATATTTATATAATATCTTGTATAATCAATTGCAGCACGATAATAAAGAAAAACCTTTCACTTCCAATTTAAAGTCATATAATATAATATTCGAACCTGCAAAACATAAAAACACCTTAGTGGAGGATAATATGTTCAGAACCTTCCGTTATTCGATTGGAATAGCAGTTCTATTAATCTCATTTGCCGGTCCTGCCGTTTCAGTGGATATTAACACCATGGCCGATCAATCGACAATGCGATGCCCGGGTGGCGTCGTTGGAATAGGCGATTCGGACAGAGTTGTCGAGGAAATGTGCGGGAGCCCTGACGACGTGGTCCGGGTACAGGATTATGGTCCGATCTGGATTTACCAGCCCGGTCAATCCAGATTTATGTATTACCTTGCATTCCAACACGGCAACCTGCAGCGCATTGCCACAGCGCCATGCAGCAATAACGATCCGGAATGCTATGATTTGAGGTAATAATTGTCGTTTTCCCGGCCCGGACCATCCGAAATATATTAAGTTCAAACCACGAAGAGCACGAAGAATAAATTTGGATCTTCCACCTTCTGGTTTCTTTGTACATTTAGAGCCCTTCGTGGCGAAACATTTTTCTTGACTGCAAAAAATTTGCGATCAAGAGACCATCTAAGGGGGGATACCACAATGCAAGTTAGTGAATTTCAGGAATTAATCAGACCCGTGACCGATCTGGTCTCAAACACAACGATTGACTCTTCCCTCGACGAGGAACTCAATCGTCGTTTTCCGCCCGGCGGCGAGGTCTTCGACGCAATTGAGCGTGCCTGTCACGAGGCGATCGCCGCTGGATGGATGTGTGCCAACGGTGAAGAGGGAGGACCCCGCTGGGGACGCGTGATCGAGCCCTGTGAGGAAACCGGAGGCCTCAGCGTGGATGTGGTTGACCTCACCGACCTGGTGGGAGGACTCCACGGCCATCCGACCGGGGAAGTTTGCATGGTATTGCCGATCACCCCGGGTGCCCAATTCGACGGCAACGACCGTGGCTGGTGCGTATTCGATCCGGAAACGTCTCACCACCCGACGGTATCAAATGGTCGGGCACTGGTACTGTATATGTTGCCCGAAGGCAAAATTGAGTTCGCCGAGCCGAGGGAATAGCTTCCAGATTGAGGTTAAATCGCTTAATCCGCTGCTATTGGTTTTCTGCTAATCGTAATTAGAAATTGATGACCGGTGTCACTTAGTTTTCTCTTGACATACATCATATTCTCGATTATTAAGTTTTGTTCGTTTTGATGTTCTGTAGACTCGCCTAAAGTTGGAGTAACCACCGAGTCTGCTGATTATCTGAATTGACTATTGTTCCCCAGTAGCTCAGTTGGCAGAGCAAGTGGCTGTTAACCACTGGGTCCGCGGTTCGAGTCCGTGCTGGGGAGCCAAATTAAATCAAGGGGTTACAGATTTTAGTCTGTAACCCCTTTTTCTTGTTCCCAACACTATTCCCCACACTCAAGATGGCAATCCAGGTGAATCCCGGTAAAAAATATTTAAAAAACGCAGTAAGCTGCGTGGGGAATAGTGTGGGGAGTATCGATTCAAAGATTTAGGATCCCATCACCCCATCTGTTTAACCACCCAATAAGCAGCGTACCCGACGCCGAGTCCCAAAGGCAACATGATTCATGGTCGACACAATGGGGTTTCTTTGAATTTCCAGGCATAAATGCCCACTGCCAAGATGCCAAATATGGCACCTATGATTTTAGAGATCATTATTTTCTAAGGGTATTATA
>JAIBDK010000202.1 GCA_024679435.1 Gammaproteobacteria bacterium
AGCGGAGAAGGAAATAGGGATCAACGGGAAATTGCTATGAATCGATTTGCCATTAACTATGCGCGTGAGATGATTGATGAATATGGGTTGCATGAACATGTTTCTGATATTGGGAAGATAAACGCAGCCACCAGCCAATCAGGCATTAACGCACTGAAAAGTTACTCCAGTCATTTAAAGAATCTTGGTGAACCATTTACAAAACTTGATAAGGATGAGCTAAAAGATATCACCGGGACCGATTATTATCACGGTGGAATTCACACCCCGGGATGCTTACTCTTCCAACCGGCAGCTTATATAAGAGGTATTGCCGCGGGCTTGCTTCCCGGTATTCAGCTATACGAAAACTCGCCTGTTATAAAGATTGAAAATGTCAAAGAAGGTGAAGCTTCAAAGAGCGATATCAAAAAAGTGTTGACTACAAAAGGATCGGTTACTGCGAAAAATATAATCCTAACAGTAAACGGTCATCTCGAATCATTCGGGTATTACCAGAAACGGTTCATGCACATATTCCTTTACGGAAGTATGACCCGAGAACTTACCGCTAGCGAACAGCAAACATTGGGTGGCCATGCCGAATGGGGCATTACTCCGGCGAATCCGTTGGGGTCAACGGTAAGAAAGATGAAGCAGGGCAGAATCGTCGTTAGGAATCACATCACCTATAATCCCGAGAGAGCATCGTCAGATGCTCAATTATCGACCGCAGGAGAGAAACACGATCTCGCATTCCAGCGTCGTTTTCCAATGTTGAAGGATGTAGAAATGGAGCATAGATGGAGTGGTCATCTCTGTCTTTCGCTAAATTCTGTTCCGGTATTTGGTGAGATAGAGAACGGCATTTTTGCCGCCTGCTGCCAGAACGGACTGGGTGCCGTTAAAGGTACGCTTAACGGGATTCTGATTGCGGATTATGCACTGGGAATCAAGGATGAAAAAACGCAATCGATGATTGAAGACGCTATGGCATGTAAAGCCCCGAAAAAGTTGTACCCTGAGCCGTTTATGAGTGTAGGTGCAAAATCACGTCTATGGTGGGGGCAGATTCGAGCGGGTCGGGATCTCTAGAGTAATTTTCTTCTCGCTTTATTTATTTGTTTCTCTGGCTTTCTGCTGTTCTATCTTCGCCATGGTTAGATTCTTGTTTGGCAACTGTGAGGCCTGCTTTCTTGGGGTAACGTCGGTTGTTGGCTGATGTCCAGTTGTCGGGTTCGGTTTGGAATTTGTATACAAAAATTTATCGCATGCAATTTTGGAATACACTACAGTTTCGTTATCAATAGTTGATGTTTCCTGATTCATGAATCGCGTATCTATCTCCCTCAAAGAAGCCCGTAAAATAGCGCTGCACAGTCAGAAGGTGCTGAGTGTAAAGGAAAAGGGCCGTGCGATTGATGTCACCAGATCGGTCATTCAGCATTTAGGATATATACAGATTGACACTATTTCGGTGATTGAGCGTGCCCATCATCACACCTTGTGGAATCGTAATCCGCGATACCAACCTTCGCAGCTCGATAAACTTCAGCGTCAATGTAATGTATTTGAGTATTGGTCCCATGCTGCAGCCTACCTGCCTATTGAGGATTATCGAATATGCTTGCCAAATATGGAATTGGTTAAGAAAGGGAATCGACTGTGGTTTAAGGCGGATCCCAAACTCAAGAAAAAAGTGTTGGAGCGAATTCGAGTGGAAGGGCCGCTTCAGTCTAAAGACTTTGAAAATAACGGAAAAACAAAATTGCCCATGTGGGAATGGAAGCCGGCTAAATATGCGCTTGAGACGCTTTTTATGGAGGGCGAGCTGATGGTGGTGCGCCGGGAAAAATTTCAAAAGGTGTATGATCTGCGGGACAGAGTATTACCGGATCATGTCGACAGGTCAATGCCCGACACTCGGGAGTTATGTGAGATATTGGTGGATCGTTATTTGGCCGCCAACGGTATCGGAACGGCGGCTCAGATCAGCTATCTGAGGAAGGGGTTGAAGAAAAGTGTCGAAGAAGTACTCTTAGACTATCTGGAGACAGGAAGGGTGCTGGCTTGTAAAGTTAGAGAATTAACTTACTATGCAACACCACGTAGTCTGGACCTTCTGTCGACTCCGATATCAAGATCAAGACTTAAGATTCTCTCCCCGTTTGACAATCTTGTCATTCAGCGAAAAAGAATCAGTGCGTTATTTGGATTTGATTATCAGATTGAATGTTATGTGCCGGAGGAAAAAAGAAAGTTCGGTTATTTTTGCCTGCCGGTTCTTTGGAATGCAGAATTGGTGGCACGGATGGACTGCAAGGCGGATCGTAAAGCCGGGATTTTGACAATCAGAAGTCTGGTGCTCGAGGATTCTATTAAAAAACAGGAGGCATTTTTCCAGTCATTAAAAAACGAGTTGGATAAATTTTCCCTGTTCAACGGTTGTACCAGCTGGCAATTGGACAAAGCATGCGGTAGCTCTGTAAGGGGCATGCTCGCTTCCTGAATATGAAAATATCCCTGTCGAATCATGTGAAAGGAATATTGATAACCGCTTTAGGAGTCATTGTCATCAGCCCTGATGGTTTGTTGACCCGGTTGATAACGGAAGATACCTTGACTATCGTGTTCTGGCGATGTCTTTTTTATAGTCTCGGAATGCTTGTTTTATTATTGTTTTACTATAAAACGAAATTTATGGACGCCCTTTTCAAGATCGGCATTCCGGGGTTATGGATGGTAGTGCTGTACTTTTTCGGTAACCTCCTGTTCATTTACTCTATCACTCATACCGCAGTGGCCAATACCTTGTTTATCATGAGTACAACACCGTTTTGGGCGGCGTTGATTACCTGGTTGGTGTTTAAAGAAAAAGTCGCGATGCGCACCTGGGTTGCCATCGGCGTGGCCGGGGCCGGAATCGGGATTATTTGCGCGAGCAAAAGCATCATGCCGGACGCATACCTTGGCAACATGGCGGGATTACTTGCAACCGCAACGCTTGCCACCAGCTTTACCATTGTTGCTCGAAATCGCGACCGTGACCTGTTGCCTTCTTTTGTTGTCGCGGGATTTGCCACTGCCATTATACTGGAGCCGTTTATTGCCCCCTCGACGGTGAGTGACATCAATCTTGGTTATCTCTTCATTATGGGTTTTATGATGTTGCCGATAGGTGCGAGCCTTATGTTTATTGGTCCTCGTTATGTTTCGGCTCCGGAAGTGGGACTGTTGATGTTGCTTGAATCTATATTCGGACCAATATGGGTATGGATGGTCCTGGATGAGTATCCCGGAGACATGGTGGTTGCGGGTGGGGTGATTGTTCTGACCACCTTATTAGTGCATGCCTGGCTAGGGATGCGTAGTTTTAATAAAAAATTCCAGGTGAAAGAGCATGTTGTTAAGTCGTGATGATGTTGAGTTGTACTACGATCAGTCCGGTGGTGGCCCTGATATTGTCTGGCTGGCCGGAGGAGATATGTGCGGATCAAGCTGGCACCCGTATCAGCTTCCAGACTTTCAGGATTACAGGAATACGACCTATGACGCACGTGGTGTTGGCCGAACCGCGGCACATTCTTCACCTCCCTGGACAATAAGTGCTCACGCAGAGGACTGTATCTCATTAATAGAACAGGTCTGTGAGCCCCCGGTGTATCTTGTCGGGCTCTCCATGGGAGCATGCATCGCTCAGGAAATATCCCTGACTCGTCCTGACCTGCTAAGGGCTTCGATTTTAATGGGCGCCTGCGCACGAAAATCAGGTTTTATAGACGAGTGGGAAAGTGCTGAAATAGCCTTGCGCAGAAGTGGTGCTGAGTTGCCGACTGATTTTGCTATTGCTCATTATGCCTTGCTGATGTATCCGGCTTCGGTGCTGGGTGATGATGAAATGTGGGGAAAACTGAAGCCTTTGGTGGCCCAGGATTACGGTCGCCGGGATCCGCAGTCGTTGGCCGATCAATGGCAGGCCTGCGTCGATTATGATTCTTTGGACAGGTTGCCGAGTTGTGAAGTGCCGTTACACGTTATTGCTTTTTCCGAAGATACCCAGACTCCACCACCAAGGGGTAAGCTCATTGCGGATACCGCGCCCGTGTCCAGTTACCATCTTCTTAAAGGGCTGGGTCATTGTTCTTTGTATGGCCACAAGCCGGACATGGTCAATCAATGTATCCGATCAATTCTTCTGAAGAATTAACCTGAATCGTTAACCAATACACTATTCATTAAAAGCATTCATATCTAGGTGACCAGATATCTGATTCCATGGCTGTTTCTAGTTTTCAGCTCCCCGGGTTTTGCCGGGAGCGAAATTTGCAGCGCAAAAAAAGAAACAGCAATGGCAGTTGATGCTGAAGTTTCTGTCCAGTGCGCTGGTGTTCAAACGGGACGCATCGTCGATTCGGATTTCAGGCCGTACCCGCTCCTAGCAAATCGACATCTGCAAACTATCTGGCCCCGCCTTTTTCATCGTCAAAGCCGTCAAAAATTTGACCGCCAGAGAATTGAGCTGGCCGATGGCGATTTTCTCGATCTTGACTGGTTTCCTGACAATTCTGAAAGCAGAAATATTGTTATTTTGGTACATGGATTGGGGGGGTCTTCTTCCTCTCATTATATAAAAAGGATTGGTGTTGGCCTCATTCAGAGTGGATACAGGGTAGTGGTTTTTAATTTAAGAGGCGCGACAGAACCCAACAGAACGCCCCGAACATATCATTCAGGAGAAACAGGGGATCTTGAGATGGTTATTAACCTTATCCGAGCACAATATCAGTCAGAATCGCTCTACCTTGCCGGATTCTCTCTGGGAGGTAACGTGATATTGAAATGGCTAGGTGAAAATCCGCGACAGGATTTGGTGACTAAAGCGGTGGCCGTTTCTCCACCATTTGATTTGTCTGCGGTGTCTCGTCGCCTTGATCAGGGGTTCTCACGAATGTACCGGAATATAATTTTAAGAGGGTTGAGGAAGCACGTTAAAAGCAGGCAAGCGATGCTTCAATCGGAGGTAGACCTGGAAGCCGCTTACAACGCTAAAACTTTTACCGAGTATGAT
>JAIBDK010000402.1 GCA_024679435.1 Gammaproteobacteria bacterium
AACGGCTCGGTCCAGAAGGGCATCCAGGTCAGGCATGGGTTTCATTACCTGAACGTCGTTGTGTTCGGTGTCCAGGCCTTTGTCTACTTTTAAAATCGGTAAAATGTGCTTGTTTTCCCATAGATATCGCGCAGTAAGTTTTCCTTCAACTTCACGGTCCATGGTGTTTTCAAACAGTATTGCGGCCAGGATTTTATCGCTGGTGAAATTCTCGTTAGTCATGATGCGGGTTCGCATTTCATGAACTTTGGCATACATTTCTTCTTCACCGTTGTATTCGGATTCTGCGACCCCGTACATCATCAGTGCTTTTGGTGTGCTGCCTCCACTTTGGTCTAGTGCTGCAATAAAGCCTGTGGAGTTACGTACCTTGTCGAGTTTTTGTGCAGAATCAGTCATAATTAAGTCAAGTAAAAGTAGGTTGAAGTGGATGATATTGCGAGTCCCTATTGTCTCGAAAACTGCCTGCCAACACAAGACGGATAAGATATACATTGGACTTTCACGAACGTTAATTTTATCCTTGTTCATCAATCCGATTTAGAGATATGTCAATGCTGAGAAACCCTATTAAATGGCCGAATGGTGCAAAATGTGCCTGTGCAATTACCTTTGATATGGATGCGGATAGTCTGATTCATCTTGCTCGCCCCAAAAACAGCCATGACCGGCTCTATCCGATATCAATGGGACGATATGGTCCTGATGTGGCGGTTCCCCGAATCCTCGATACTTATCGGCGACTGGGACTAAAACAGTCATTTTTTGTCCCAGGGTGGTGTGTAGAGCAATATCCGGCCGCAGTCGAGTCGATGCTAGAGCAGGGGCACGAGGTGGGTCACCACGGCTATTTGCATGAAGATCCGTTGACGCATAGTTACGAACAGCAGGCTGAATGGTTTGGCAAGGCGATGGATGCTCACAAAAGAGTTGTGGGCAACACGCCGCGGGGCTATCGTGCACCGGTGTACAATATCAATCAGGGTGTGCTGGATTTATTGCTGGAGTATGATTTTCAATACGATAGTTCCATGATGGGGGATGACATTCCCTATATGCTTGATATAAGGGGCCATCATCTCATGGAAATGCCAGTGCATTGGGGAACCGATGACTGGCCTCCTTTTGCGCATTTCGATGAGATCGGTTACATGATGCCGGTAAAATCTCCGTCTTCTGGTCTGCAGGGTTTCTGGGAAGAATTTGAAGCGCATTATGAAGTTGGCGGATTTTGGCACTGCATCTGGCACCCGTTTCTCACTGGAAGACTGGCCAGGTGGAAGCAGGTAGAAAAATGGCTCGAATCTACTTTGGAAAATTACGATGTCTGGTTTGCGTCTCTTGGGGAGATTGCCGCATACGTCCGTTCAGTTCAAGAGGAAGATTCTGGCAGTGTCCGTGTAGATAAGCTACCTTATTATGAATTGCCGCCGGCATCGAGAGCGACTGATTTTAGTTAAGTAATAGGGGTTTGAGAAAAAGCCTTTGACTGTTGTTTAGGATGACCAGGCTAATATTCCGTCAAACTCTGATTCTGTGATGGCTGCTATTTCGGTTGCTAACGCATTGGACTTCCAGTGTTCAATAGAATCTCGTATGAAAGGCAGTCCCCATTTTTCCTGGGTCTTGTGGTTCGCTAGCGATAGTGTTTTGAGTTTCTGAGTATAGGTGTTTTTAAGAGCTGGATAGAGTTGTTCTTTGAGGCTTCTGGATTCCAGATGCTCCCAGTTTGGCTTTTGGACCAACCATCTGGACAGGGTTCGCAGAATATTTGGAAATGCGAGATAAAAACTGCCCACCCCCAAATATGGTTCTAAAGTGATGACTTTGTGGGTAAAGTGTCCTGGCATAAATAACGTTTGTCCCGGTTCTACGGTAAACCAGTGCGCACTGGGCAGTGTGGCAAATGTTTCTATATCAAAAGCACACTTCGCACTTATTGGGGCTCTGCTGACCATTTGCCGATCAAGATCCTCAAGACCAGCATTTATTCCTTCTTGGGTTTCCCAGGCAAGCCACAGTTTTTTCCCGGTAAAACAATGATTGCTGCCATCACAGTCATCCGAATGAGAGTCGGAAAACCCTCTGGCACTGCTGACAACCAGTGTCATCATTTCTATCCAGGATAGGCATTCCGGGGCATTTGACAGCAAATTAAATTCGCTTAACAGACGAGTGCTGATCGTCTTTTCAATAGCGGTATCCCGCAGATGCAGATCGGTGACATTGATACGGGCTTTCTGTCTTTGCCATTTTTTCACGAGGTCCTGAACGGTATAGTATCGCCATTGGTGATTTTGTCCGGCTCGGGTTCTGATTTTATGCTCAATTCCCGAATTGGAAATACTGCTGAGAATTTCAGAAATGTGGTTGCTATCAGATTTGTGCTGTAATCGTAAAGGCGATTTGAATTCCTTGAAAACTGAAGTTTCTCCTTTTGCCATTCTGGCAAACATAAACTTACGATTGTAAGTAACAGGAGCTATTCTGGACTTCAACAACTTATGAGCAATCGGATCGGTTATAGAGACAGTAGCGTCAGTTTGACTCGCTTTGCCAAACAGCTTCCGGGTATCCTGTAAGTTAAATGTGCTGGACATTGTTTTACCGACGTTTTATTTGTTTTATATTTTGCTGGATGTCTGCGAGTGCCCCTTTCGCATTTTGGTCGATAGCCAGTTTTCGTCCTTCGTTTAACCAGTTGAGGGCTTGTGT
>JAIBDK010000297.1 GCA_024679435.1 Gammaproteobacteria bacterium
AAAATTCTCGTTAATAACTCTGTTGCAGTATGGACATTCATCAAGGTGTAGAAATACCATGATGTGTTTCCCGTTTTCACGGGCATCCTCTACGTCTTCGCCAAAATCGAGAAAACTGGATTTAAACCAGTCAGGTAGTGTATAGATCGTGCCACCGGTAAGTTTTCCCGTCGGGGTTTCCGCAGTTACATCGTCAGAAACTGTAATAATTAGGGTTGCGAATAAAGCCAGAAGACATTTCATAGATATAGGGTATTCCGAAAAAGAGTTCGGATATTCAGTATTTGCAAACAGGGTAAAAGTTTAAGGGTCCGGCTGATTGCCGCGCTGTCTCCACAGCGAGACCGCGTAGAATATTTTCGCCTCATCTCACAAAAAGGTAATTTGACGACCTGGTCTTCATAAATATTACCATTGTGTGGTTCTTTTGTGGTTCTTTACTGCGAAGCAGATCGGTATTGCAGATAGTTTAAGGTTGAGACTGATTTTAGAAAATTTCTGTGTCAGGTTCAAATGCAAAAGTATTTATTTCTCGCGCGCAGTCGTTATAACCCAGTCTGCGAATGCCTTAACCTCGGGTCGGCCATGGGCCTGGTGTGTAGTGACCAGATCATAACCAATATCGGTTGTGATTCTTTCCCTGAAAGGGCAGACTAGCAGTCCAGATTCGATGGGTTCCGCTAATATCGGCCAGCTTGCAAGGATCATCCCCTGTCCGGCGATGGCAGCTTGGACAGCCAGGCCATAGTCGCTGAAATACAGGCCGCCTTCAGTATTGATGTCTTCCGCCCCGACGTCGGTCAGCCATGATTTCCAGGTAAACCATCGTTTGGTTCTGTGGGCCCATTCCTGCTGGGACATGTTCCAGTGAATAAGTGGAACTTGATTCAGGTCATCAAGAGACTTGATGGTGGGTGGTCCATGTGCCAGTGCAGGACTGCAGGCTGGAAAAACCTGATCATCAAATAGACGTCGTACATAGAGGTCCGGGGGGCTTTCTACTCCGTAACGAATCGCAACATCTACCTTGTTCCGGTTGAGGTCGGCGATTTGCTGGGTTGAATCGATAAGAACGTTGATCTGTGGATGATCTGCGCGAAATCGAACCAGTCTTGGTACCAGCCAGGCAGTAGCAAATGAAGTTTCTACTGTGACGATAAGTTGTTGCTGTTCTTCTTCATGACGCATTTTTTCGACTGCGGAATACATTTTTCCCATGGCAGCGGTTAGATCTGCACAACTGATCCGACCTCTGGAGGTGAGCATCAGTCCCTGACCTTTTCTTTCCAGTAATTTTGTGCCAATGTCGTCTTCAAGTTTACTGACCAGTTGCTTTACCGCAGCAGGGCTGACGTTAAGCTCGATGGCTGCAGAGTGATAATTGAGATGTCGAGAGACGACTTCAAACGTTCTAAGGGCATTGAGTGATGGGATTTGTGTTGACATGATTGTTAACTAAATATTAATTCCAGGTTAATTTGAAATGAATTTTCTTATAATTTTTTATATGTATTATATAAAAAAAATTTCATTAGTTAGAAAACACATTCGTATAAATTAATTTTTTATTAATTTTAGTCGAGTGTTTAATCACACACAATACGGGACAACACGATGCGATCAAGCGACGGCAAGACAAGAGACCTGGTCACCAGTATGCCGGGAGCGGGCTGGGATTATTCACTGAACCGGCATCCTTATCATGAAATTGAGCGGCCTAAGGGACCGCACTACTGTGTCTATAATCGTCGGCATATGGCCTGTTGCTTTGATGACCATTCCACGGAAGACGGTTACTGGCGTTTGCGTCAGAAGGCCGCGGTATTGAATACCGGGGAATACCCTTTGCGTTTCAGTGGGCCCGACGCAGAAAAATTGCTGAACAAACTGTTCACTAAAGATATCAGCAAGGTCAAGGTGGGTCGTTGCGGATATGGAGTTGCCTGTTATGAAGATGGTGGCCTGCTGGTTGATGGGATTTTGTTGCGACTGGATCAAGATACATTTTGGTATGCTCAGGCTGACGGCGATTTCTATAGTTGGGCACGAGCCCACGCCGGCGGTATGGATGTTGAGATCACCGATCCCGATGTGTTTGTGTCTCAGGTGCAGGGCCCCAATGCCATGAACATTCTCGAATCTGCCAGTGATCATGGAATGCCCGAGCCCTTCGGTTATTTTGCCAGCGCCCGGGTGTCTTTCGGTGGGCAAGAAGTCGTGATTACTCGAACCGGTTATACCAACGAACTGGGATGGGAATACTATACTGAGCCGCATCATGACGCGGACGCTCTTTGGAGTCATCTTCAGGCGGCCGGTGAGCCGTTTGGTCTTGAGATATTTGGGCTGGATGCAATGAACATTCGTCGAATAGAAGCAGGTATTCTCAATGCCGGTTCGGACTTTAATCATGAGACGACACCCTACGCGGTCAATCTGGGACGTTTCGTGGATGAAGACAAGGCCGATTTTATTGGCAAAGCGGCGCTTGAAAAAGTGTCGCGACAGCCTCGACTGCACGGTGTTAAATGTCTCGGAGGAGAACCATTGATTGCCGCACCGGTTGAACATAAAAACGGAAAGCATATTGGAAAAATAACCGCGGGGGCACTATCACCTTACCTTGGCCATGGTATTGGCTATGCGTTGATGAATGAGGTTGAGCCTGGGCCCGGGGCAGAAGTGATGGTCGGATGCCGCGATGGTTCCATGCAGGTGGCAGACTTGGTTGAGCTGCCATTTTATGACAAGCAGGCTGAAATTCCCCGGGGTAAGCGGGTGGATGTTCCTCAGAGGCCCTGATCTGGACTCATTACTTGCAAAGGCAATATTGTTTTAGGTAAACAGGTTATCTCCTAGAATTTTTCGGATTGGGTCTGATACTGGTTACGGGTTTCATTTTATCGAACTAGAATCTGTTATCGTCGATTAATGAAAAAAATATTTTTGGTGAAAGAAGTTCCGGTGATGCCGTGGAGTTCATTAACCCCTTATAACCTTAAGCCTGGACTCAAGACATTTGTATATCTTAATCTGGGGCTGATCCTTTTTGGCCTTGGCGAAGCCTTGCTGATCGCCAGTGGTGCCGGGGTTAGCCCGTGGACTGTGTTGGCTCAGGGAATCGCTGGCAGGGTAGATTGGAGTATTGGGTTCACCACCATGATCGTCAGTTTTGTGGTGTTATTGCTATGGATCCCACTACGACGAAAACCCGGAATGGGAACGATTTTAAATGCCCTGATCATTGCTTTCATGATCGATTTTTCATTGCCGTTGTTGCCTTACCCCCAAACTCTGGTTTTGCAGTTGCTGCAGTCAGCTTTGGGTGTGTTGGTAGTCGGTATTGCGTCAGGACTTTATCTGACCGCCAATTTAGGGCCAGGCCCAAGGGATGGATTGATGACCGGCTTGCAGGCCGCGACCGGTTTACCGATTGCCTGGATTCGAATAGCCATTGAAGTTACCGTGGTTGCGGTGGGCTGGTATTTGGGCGGGATTGTGGGAGTTGGGACGATGCTGTTTGCTTTCGGAGTGGGTCCCTGTGTTGCGATCGGTATTTTATGTGTTCGGAAGTTTTTGTGATAACGGTTAAATAGTGTGTGTTGGTAAAAACGCCAGTAATGTTGCATTGAATAAAATCGGTGCGCGTTCTGGTTAGAGACAATTTTGAATGCAGATAAAATCCTGATGAAAAGTGAATCGGAGGATGTCACCAGAGGTACTCAATCGGGCTTGATTTAACGGTAGCGAGAGCAGGAAAGAGCTAAAATTTAAAGACTTTCCCAGATTGCCTTTACTCGGTCTTTTATTTTCAATCCTTCCTGCCA
>JAIBDK010000175.1 GCA_024679435.1 Gammaproteobacteria bacterium
TCACCACCGGAAATGGCGGCAGCCACCAGAAACGTACCGGCCTCAATTCTATCGGGAATCACGCGGTGACTTGCACCACTGAGTCGCTCTACACCCTCAATAGTAATTTCATCGGTTCCGGCTCCCTGAACTTTCGCACCCATCGCGTTGAGACAGTCCGCCAGATCTACTACCTCGGGTTCCCGGGCAGCGTTTTCGATTGTTGTGATCCCTTCGGCCAGTGTAGCCGCCATCATCAAATTCTCTGTACCCGTTACAGAAATCAGATCCATAAAGATTCTGGCACCTTTCAGTCTATCGGCTTCTGCCTTAATATAACCGGCATCGATGGTGATTTTAGCACCCAGCGCTTCAAGCCCCTTGATATGCAAATTCACCGGCCGTGAACCTATGGCACAACCACCGGGCAACGAGACTTCAGCCTTTCCAAACCTTGCCACTAACGGGCCCAGCACCAAAATTGATGCGCGCATGGTTTTCACCAGTTCATAGGGAGCAACCACGCTGGACACCCTGGAAGCATCCGCTTCAATGGTGAGCTTTTCATCTACCTGCAATTGAACTCCGAGTTGGCCGAGCAGTTCCATGGTAGTTGTAATATCGTGAAGGTGCGGAATATTACTGATTGACAGTGTTTCTTCAGTCAGCAACGATGAAATCATCAATGGTAACGCTGCATTTTTTGCGCCGGATATGCGAATTTCCCCCTTAAGAGCTCCGCCACCAGTGGCTATTAGTTTGTCCATAAAATGATATCTGGAAAATATAAGTTCTAAATCGTGGTATTGTACCTGAATTGAATCTTTATAACCCCTACGCCACCGTCTTGAGAAGCAATCATCAGTGACTATTTTCAATGTAGACAGATACAAAATTACGGCATTAGTTCTGACGTTCTTTTTGAGCGTATATTCTTTTGACGGACATGCAGAAACCGGGAATGCCGACGTTGTGCATGTTAAGGCAGAGGATCATGGTGATCGGGGCTGGATGTTTCATGTTACCGTAAACCACCCCGATACAGGATGGGATGATTACTGTAATGGCTGGGATGTGGTGACTGATTCAGGACAAGTGCTAAAGCATAACCAATTCGATCCGTTTACCCGCCTCCTCCTGCACCCCCATGAAAACGAGCAACCATTTACTCGCAGTCAAAGCCGACTAAAAATTCCCGACTCCGTGCAGTCTGTAACCGTTCGTGCTCATGATCTGGTTCATGGGTTTGGCGGGAAGGAAATACAGATTGATCTGGAATCAGACAAGGGCGAGAATTACGAAATCAGTCGCCACTGAATAATAGTATCCGCTATCGGGCTTCAATCACACAGCCGGTTAAATGGCTATAGCAACAATCACAGGAAATTAGCTATCAGTCCCAACGGGGGTCGCGGACCTGGATCACACCGTTGATCACCTGGACGGGAAAAGTATCAATGGGTTCATACGCCGGAGGGGCGGTAACTTCACCGGTACGAATATTGAATCGGGCGCCGTGGCGCGGGCATTCAATGTCTTCTCCTTTAAGACAACCGCTTGCGATTTCACTGCCGTCGTGGGTACAAACATCTTCGATGGCAAAAAATTCACCCTTGATGTTAAAAATCAACACATTCACATCATCAACATCAACCACAATACGCTCACCCTCAGCCAGTTGATCCAGGGCGGTTACATTAATCCAGTCACTCATGATAATTCTTGCTAACTAATTAAATTAAACCCAATTCAAGTCGAGCGGCTTCGCTGATCAGATCGGGTGTCCAGGGCGGATCCCATACCAGCTCTACTGCGGCGCCGCTGACTCCTTTCACTAACTCAACAGATCGCTCGACCATTCCGGGAAATGTATGCGCTACCGGGCAGCCCGGCGCGGTCAGAGTCATATCAACATCCACAAACCGATCTTTGATTTTAACTTCGTAAATCAAACCCAAATCATAAATATTGACAGGAATCTCAGGGTCATAAACCGTTTTCAGCGCCTCTATAACCCGCTCATGCAACACCGCTTCATCAACCGGTTCATCATCAAATTCAACGGCCTCGGACAGTGCTGGGTCAGCCACATCTTCTGGACCATTATCTTTATTGAAATCATCCATGATTCGGATTTTTTTCAACTCCAGTTCCGGATTAAAGTTTACTCTTTTCATCACTTAGTCTGTCCAAAAAGTTTTTTTTCCCGAATCAGCTGCTCACCAAGCGCTTTTTCAAGATAGTCTCGTAGCGGTTCTATTTTGATTTGTCCAAGCACATCGTTTACAAACGCATACGTCAGCATCGAACGAGCGACGTCAGGGTCAATTCCCCGTGAGCGCAGATAAAACATTGAAGTTTCATCCAGTTGTCCGATGGTCGCACCGTGAGAACACTTTACATCGTCGGCATAAATCTCAAGTTGGGGCTTGGTATCTATTTCAGCATCCCGAGAAAGCAGTAATGTATTGTTAGACTGCCGGGCGTCAGTTTTCTGCGCATCTTTTTCCACCTTGATTCGTCCGTGGAAAACACTTCTGGAACGCTGGTCAAGCACACCCTTGTATAATTCGTTACTGGTGCAGTGTGCGGCTCCATGAATCATCGTAGTGTGATTGTCTACATGCTGTTTTGCTGACAGACTGTAAACACCAAGCATGTCACAATGCGCACCGGGGCCGGTCATTTCTGACCGCAGGTCATTTCGAACAAGGCCACCACCAAAGGTCACGGTGTGACATGAAAACCGGCTGGATTCTTTTTGCCGAGCCCAGACACCACAAACCTGATAGGATGATCGTGACTGGTCCTGAATCAGATAATAATCCAGTTCTGAGCCTTCATTCAAAATCACCTCAGTGACGCTGTTATGCAGGCAGCTACTGTCACTCAGGGAAACGGTGCGCTCAATGATTTGTGCTTTTGCCCCCTTGCCTAAACAAATTAGGTTTCTTGGCTGAACCAGAGTCAATTCCTGATTGCTGGCATAAACCACTTCAAGGGGCATGGACAGAATCGCTCCTTCTTCCAGCATCACAACAAGTCCGTCCTGGTGAAGCGCCCCGTTCAAGGCGGCAAATCCATGGCTGCTTTCTCCAACCACACTATCCAGCAGATCGCGTATCGTCTCTGGATCCTCTGCAAGCACTTCAGACAAACTCCTGACACTAACTTTTCCATCTAGCCCGGCAATATCTGACATACTCATTTCCGGGAAGCCATCGACAAACACCAGCCGGTGACAATTCAGGCCGGGTATCGGCCGCAGTGCCGATTGTGATCGAGTATCTTCGTGCTCAACTCCAGAAGTCGGGGCAGACTTCAAATTAAAGGCCTTACCCGTAACCGGTTTTAACGGGGTATAACGCCAGTCTTCGTCCTTTTGAGTCGGAAATCCATTTTTGCCAAATCGGGCAAGGTTATTATTCCGGCTGCTTTGCAACCAGTCCACGTTCTGGCCAGGCAGCTTATCGCTAATCTGTTCAAATTGGTCGAGATAGAACTGCGTTCCCGATGCTAACATGGTGTCAGGCTGCACTTGCATGATCTTCAATCCAGCCATAACCCTTTGCTTCCAGTTCTAATGCCAGAGATTTATCTCCAGAGCGGATAATTTTACCGTGGGCAAGCACATGAACGTAGTCAGGGACAATGTAATCCAGCAAACGTTGATAGTGCGTTACCACCAGCATAGAGCGACTTTCGTTTCTCAGGGTGTTCACACCGTGAGCGACAATTTTCAATGCATCGATATCGAGGCCGGAATCAGTTTCATCAAGAATGCTTAAATGCGGTTCGAGGAGGGCCATTTGCAGAATCTCATTTCTCTTTTTCTCCCCGCCTGAAAAACCTTCGTTCACAGAGCGATAAAGAAATTCCTGCTTCATCTCTACCAATGCCGCTTTCTCCTTTATCAGCTTCAAAAAAGTCATCGCATCAAGCTCTTCTTCACCCCGATGTTTTTTAACGGAGTTAATCGCCGCCTTGAGCAAATACAAATTCGATACTCCCGGAATTTCCACAGGATACTGAAATGCCAGAAAAACCCCTTCTCTTGCACGAATTTCGGGCTCCATCTCGAGTAAGTTCTGATCTTGAAAAACAACCTCCCCGGAAGTGACCTCATAGTTATCGCGTCCCGCTAACACATTGGCCAGAGTGCTTTTCCCCGAGCCATTAGGCCCCATGATGGCGTGAATTTCACCGGGATTAACTTTCAGATTGATACCTCTTAATATGGCTTTTCCATCCACAGAGGCGTGTAAATTATTAACAGTTAACATTTTTTGGTTCTTTAAAAATATAAAACAGAATTACAGTTCGTCGGCAATCGTATAGAACTAGCCCACCGAACCTTCCAGACTGATACCCAAAAGCTTCTGGGCCTCCACGGCAAACTCCATGGGCAGTTCTTTAAACACGTCTTTGCAGAATCCGTTTACTATCATGGAAACCGCATCTTCTTCCGACAAACCCCGCTGTCGACAATAAAACAACTGATCTTCACCTATGCGTGACGTAGTTGCTTCGTGCTCAACCACAGCAGTGGGGTTTTTTACTTCCATATAGGGAAAAGTGTGCGCACCACATTGGTCTCCCATCAACAGAGAGTCACACTGAGAATAGTTTCGCGCGTTCTCCGCACTCTTTAAAACCTTTACCAGTCCGCGATACGCATTCTGACCCTTGCCAGCAGAAATTCCTTTGGAAATAATTGTACTTGAAGCGTTTTTTCCGATATGAATCATTTTTGTTCCGGTATCGGCCTGCTGATAATTGTTGGTTAGTGCTACGGAGTAAAATTCACCGACGGAATTATCACCTTCGAGCAAAACACTGGGATACTTCCATGTAATAGCCGATCCGGTTTCCACCTGCGTCCAGGAGATTTTTGATCCTTCACCTTTACATGCACCCCTTTTGGTGACGAAATTATAAATACCGCCCTTGCCATTTTCATCCCCGGGATACCAGTTTTGCACCGTGGAATACTTAATTTCCGCGCCTTTCATCGCTACCAGCTCAACCACAGCGGCATGCAGCTGATTTTCGTCTCGCTGGGGCGCCGTGCAACCTTCCAGATAACTGACATAACTATCTTCATCAGCAACAATCAATGTTCGCTCAAACTGCCCGGTATTCATCGCGTTAATTCTAAAATAAGTAGAAAGTTCCATGGGACAGCGCACACCTTTCGGTATGTATACAAATGAGCCTTCACTAAACACCGCAGAATTGAGAGCGGCATAATAGTTATCCCCCGCCGGAACGACAGAACCAAGATACTGCTGAACCAAATCCGGATACTCAGCCAAGGCCTCAGATAGTGGGCAGAAAATTACCCCCGCCTCAGACAGTGTTTCCTTGAATGTGGTAACAACGGATACACTGTCAAAAACCGCATCCACCGCAACTTTCACACCGGCAAGTGCCTTTTGCTCATCAATAGGAATTCCAAGCTTTTCGTAGGTCTCCAGAAGTTTTGGGTCGACCTCATCCAGACTATCCAGCAGCTTTTTCTGCTTTGGTTCAGAATAATAGCTGATCTCCTGAAACTTAACCGGCGGGTATTGGAGGTGTGGCCATTTGGGCTCTTCCATTTGCA
>JAIBDK010000434.1 GCA_024679435.1 Gammaproteobacteria bacterium
ATTCAGCGTTCAACTTTCAGCTTATTATCCCGATCATGATCTGGGTGGCAGGCAGATATACCAAAATATGCTTGAGCAGGCGATGTTGGCGGATGAATTTGGTTATGATGCGGTTTCCATCACTGAGCATCACCTGATCAATATACTGATGATGCCGGCACCGCTGCAGTTTGCGGTAAAAATAGCGAGCATGACTCAACACGTAAAGATTCTTACCAGTGTTGTGGTGCTGCCCCTTCACGATATGCGTGTTTATGCTGGAGAGGTCGTATGTGCAGACATTTTTACCGATGGGCGACTAATGCTGGGGGTTGGGCGCGGCGCATTCCAATTTGAAATGGAACGTATGGGTATCCCTATGGATACTACCCGCGAGAAGTTTGATGAGTCGCTGGATGTGCTTCAGGCACTACTCAGCGAGCGTGAGGTTTCCTGGGACGGTGAATACTACAAATTTGATCCGCTGACCATCATGCCACGGCCGATGCAGGAAGCTGGCCCGCCCATTATGATGGGAGTGCTGGTTCCCGAAGCGATTTATCACTGCACAAAGAGAGGATTTCACATCCAGACAACGCCGTTATCAGGGTCCCATGAACACATGTTGCAGCAGGTTGATGCATTTAATCGAGGTAAAGATGAACTTGGTGAAGCAGGCAGAGAGTTGACGTTGTCTCTTTCACGAGTCTCTTTTCTTGCCAGTGATGAGACTGACAGGCGAAAGAAAATAGAACTGGCCCATCACTATTACGGCCAGTTTGATAATGTTTTTACTGGAGAGGGAATTGTTGAAGAAGGATTGATTGCGCCGCTTCCAAGAAAGGTGCCTATCGAGAAAACTGAAGAAAATCTGCACATTTGTACTCCTGCGCAAATGATTGATGAATTATCGCCGTATGCGGAAGCCGGTGTTGATCGGTTTATTTTGAACATGAACTTTGGTGCCGGCCAGAAGGAAACGCTGGAATGTATTCAGCGATTTGCTGAGGAAGTGATGCCGGCATTCGACCATGACAGCGATTCAAAACAAACAGATCTAAAAATGGTTTCAATTTGAGATCATCACAATAATTTGAAGTGTCCTCAATCTTTCAGCCGTTAATGCGTCGGCCTTCAGTGTCCCGGCCAGCAGTTAGATATGGGTAGGTATAGTTAGAAAAACGCGAATATGAAATGGTCCAAGACAGTTTCCATGGTGGAAGCCCATGCAGAAGGTGAAGTCGGTCGGGTAATTACTTCCGGGGTGTTGGATATTCCTGGTTCCACCATGCTGGACAAAATGCAGTACATTAACACGGTGGATGACAGTATTCGCCGATTCTGTGTTTTTGAACCGAGGGGAGCGGCCCAAATGAGTACCAACCTGCTATTGCCGCCTACGCGTGAGGATTGTGATGCAGGTTTTATCGTACTCCAGGGAGACAAGGCGCATGCTATGTCTGGTTCCAATACGATTTGCGTTGTAACGGTGTTGCTGGAAACCGGAATACTGGAAATGAAAGAGCCCGAAACCATAGTACGACTGGATATGCCGGCAGGTCTGGTGGTTGCCAGAGCGGAGTGCAGAAATGGAAAGTGCGTTCGGGTTGCTCTGGATGTTAACCCGAGCTTTGTGGAAATGTTGGATGCTGAAGTCGATGTGCCCGGACTGGGTAAGGTTATCGTTGATATTGCCTATGGGGGAATTCATTATGGTTTGATTGACCCGATGCAGCTAGGACTTAAAATAGCGCCCGAATCCGCTCGGGCTCTGGTGGACGTCGGGTGCAGGATTCACAGAGCAATCAATCAGCAGCTTGATTTTCAGCATCCGCTGATTTCTGAACTCAATGAAATTTCCTATACCATGTTTGTTGATACACGGGAGAATGGTGAACTGGTAGGTGCTACAATTCTGCCTCCGGGTCGAATTGATCGATCTCCCTGCGGAACAGGCAACAGTGCGCGGCTCGCCGTTCGCCATGTCCGGGGTGAAGTGGAAGTAGGACAGACCGACACGGCAAGATCGATTATAGACAGCCAGTTTCAGGTGAGCCTTAAAGAGCTGACTCGGGTTGGCAACAAGCCTGCGGTCATTCCCACCATCAGCGGCCGTGGATGGATTCATGGCATTCGCCAGATCGGCTACGACCCAACCGACCCCTATCCGGACGGTTACAAGGTTTCAGATTGCTGGGGTGATGCATTTGATTTGTTAATGTAACTTTTTATTTGATCTAATCTCTAACCAGACCGATATGAATCTGCCCGTTTCCCGTCGTCTCGATTTTTCTGAAATTCCAGTAATCGATGTTGCATCGTTGATAGACGACAAGGCCGGTGAAGCGGCGTTGAGTTCAGTTGCCGAAGAAATTAGAGAGGCATGTATAGATGTCGGATTTTTTTATGTGTGTAATCATGGTATTGCA
>JAIBDK010000172.1 GCA_024679435.1 Gammaproteobacteria bacterium
CAATCTGTTAACTGAGCGGAACTCCAAAGACAATTTGTTTTCTATTTAGGCACTAGAAACCAACAATATCTGCTCATGAAAAAAAAGTTTTTGCTTGCCGGTGCATTACTGAGCATCTCAGTGTTACTGGCATTGGCAGTGATAAACTCCCAAACCTATGAGGCTATTACCCCGAACGTTAGTACTGATTCTTCCGATGTTAAGATCGTCAACGAAAAACTTGAAATTGCCACACTAGCTGGTGGATGTTTTTGGTGCATAGAAGCAACCTTTGAAAAGCTGAGCGGCATACAAAAAGCAGTTTCAGGCTATAGTGGTGGGCACACCGACAATCCGCTATATACCGAAGTTGCTGGCGGCAATACGGGCCACACTGAAACGGTTCAGATATATTACGACCCGGCGATTATTTCCTATGAAGAAATACTGTTTCGATTCTGGCGAGATATTGATCCCACCGATTCAAATGGCCAGTTTGTCGACCGGGGAAGCGAATATCGCCCACAGATCTTCTACCACGACAAGTCACAAAAGACACTGGCAGAAAAGACCCGCAAGGACCTGGAACAATCCGGTCGCTTCATAAATCCGGTTAATGTGAAGATTGCACCCTTCGAAAAGTTTTGGCAGGCAGAGAGCTATCATCAAGACTACCACCTCAAAAGCCCCCTTAGATACAAACTTTACCGAAGCGGTTCAGGTCGGGACAGTTTTCTTAATAAAATATGGGGAAAAGAACTGGATGCTGAATTTACAAGCAAATACCCCTTGTCAAGCAACAAACCCTCTTTAGATACGCCATACCGAAAACCAGACAGTCAAACAATACGTAATATGCTGAGCCATACTCAGTACAAGGTCACTCAGGAAGACGCCACCGAGCGCCCCTTTCAGAATGAATTTTGGGATAATCAGATTCAAGGTATCTACGTAGACATTGTGTCCGGCGAACCACTATTTTCCTCAGTCGATAAATTCGAATCCGGAACAGGCTGGCCAAGCTTTAGAAAGCCAATCGACAAGCAGTACATCATTGAGAAAAATGATTACAAAATGCTTTATCCACGAACCGAAGTACGCAGCAGATATGCAGACTCACATCTTGGACATGTGTTTAAAGACGGGCCACCGCCAACCGGATTACGTTATTGTATAAATTCTGCCGCACTGCGCTTTATTGCTAAAACTGAGCTGGTCGCGCAGGGATACGATCAACATATCGCATTATTCAGCAACTGATTTTCCCAAAAAAATAATCAGTAAATGGATCAAAACTCCACAGAGACACTGGCTATGTTGATAGCTGGCGACAAACCTCAAAAAGAGCTACGCCCGTTGCTACCGAAACATTCAAACTAGGCACATTCCCGAGCAACGGAATTTTTACCAAATAGTCACAAGTCTCCGCCGTAAGTCTTCGTATGCCGGTTCCTTCCGCCCCCATCACGATACCGATTCGCCCACTGAACTCACATTCATATATCGAAGAATCACCCTGATCTGAGGTACCATAAATCCAGTACCCATTTTCCTGCATTTTCTTCATAGCTGTCACTAGATTGGGGACATAAATAATATCAAGATTTTCTGCGGCTCCGGATGCTACTTTGCGTACCGTCTGGTTCACTGGACACGCACCGTCTTTAGGCAAAATGACCGCACTGACCCCGGCACATTCTGCTGTCCGTAAGCAGGCGCCGAGATTATGGGGGTCCTGCAC
The DNA here is from genome assembly GCA_024679435.1 of Gammaproteobacteria bacterium. GTDB lineage: Bacteria > Pseudomonadota > Gammaproteobacteria > Arenicellales > Poriferihabitantaceae > JAIBDK01. Next base: position 1,721 of record JAIBDK010000172.1, read on the forward strand.
CTGATCAAGCATTAAAATGATGCTATTTAAATCTGTTGACTCCTCAACAGATTCGAGCACGGATTCAAGGTCCATCGATCGCTTTGGCCTGTCGGATTCAAGAATAGCGACCACACCCTGATGATGAGTGCTGCCGCATTCTTCATCGAGCACTTCTCTGGACACAGGTCTTATACTCACGCGTTCGCCTTTAGCAAGAGACAGGATTTGCTTTTGTCTGTGGGACGGATTTCGCCCTTCAAAAAGCAGTTCCACGACTTTGTCAGAACTGTGTGAAATCAATGCTTCAACAGCATGAAAACCCACACAGCATTCAGCTCTTGGATTATTTCTGGATGATCTGGCCATATTATCTAATCATTTAACAAATAAAATTATAAACACACATGCAAGCAAAGCTCTATTTCTGATTTTTTCGCCGATTCCTATCCTTTTTTGCTAACTTGGGTCGGTCACTGGGAGAAGACTTATTTGACGACTTACGCGACGATGCAGGTGTCAGCTTTACTCCGGACTTTGACTTCCCCTTATCGTTTGACTTTTTCCTCTTTTTAGATTTTTCTGTATCCCCATTCGATTTATCACGAACCCATTCAAAATCTATCTTGGCTTCTTCAAGATTAACGCTGGCGACTCTAACTTTAACCGCATCACCAAGCTTGAATCGATGGCCGGATTTCCTGCCCTCGAGTTGCAAGAGCACCGGATCAAAATGATAGTAATCATGGCCCAAATTGGTCACGTGGACCAACCCATCAACCAGATACTCTATCAATTGTACAAATATACCAAATTCCTTTACGCCCGATATTGTTCCTTCAAATTCCTCACCTATTTTTGACTGCATAAACTCAGCCTTTAACCAGCCCATCACATCTCGAGAGGCATCATCTGCCCTTCGCTCGGTATAACAACACTGCTCCCCTACCTGACCGATACTGGTTCCATCAGGTGAAGCTTTTCCATATCCCTTTATACCAATCAGGTGTTTGATTTTTCTATGCACCACCAAATCACTGTAGCGACGAATTGGGGAAGTAAAATGCGTATAAATAGGGAACGACAAGGCAAAATGTCCAATCTCATCAGGGCTGTATATCGCCTGACTCAGACTCCTTAGCAACACGGTCTGAACAACCCCTTTAACTTCCGGCCTGTCCTTGATACGCTCGAGAAGTCGTGAATAATCTAGCGCTGAAGGTTGATTTCCACCTTCAAGTTTAAGGGCAAAACCGCTGATGAAGCGACGCAAATCAACCAGACCTTCTTCATCCGGACCCTCATGATTTCGATATATTCCCTGGTTTCCAATTTTTTCTTGCAAAAATTCTGCCGCACACACATTAGCTGCCAGCATACATTCTTCAATTAGTCTGTGAGCATCGTTTCTCTCACGAGTCGCTATATTAGAGATTTTTCCTGAATCATCGAATTCAATGGCGGCCTCGGGCAGATCGAAATCTATTGACCCTACCTGCTTCCTGCGCTTCCGCATACAAAGTGACAATTCATACAGGTCATCAAGGTTTTGTGCGAGATGACTCCAGGTATTGCGAAGTCCGGAGTCCCTTCGCACGGCAATTCCGTCCACCAGTTCATAAGTAAGTCTTCCATGGGAGTGCATAACCCCCTGATAAAATCGACGTCGCCCCACCACCCCGCCGGCACTTACTTCCATGTCACATACCAGGCAATTTCGATCTTCTCCGGGCATCAGAGAGCAAATTCCATTTGATAAAATTTCGGGTAGCATGGGAACAACCCGATTGGGGAAATATACCGAGGTCCCTCGCGTATACGCTTCGACATCCAGAGCGCTGTCCGTCTCGACGTAGTGGCTTACATCTGCAATCGCAACGACCAACCTCCACCCAGATGCTATTTTCTCAGAATAAACAGCATCATCAAAATCTTTGGCATCCGCACCATCAATGGTAACCAAAGCCAGCTCACGTAAATCCACTCTGTCTTTCCCAGGTTGTGACGCATTTAACTTGCCGGCATCACGCTGCAGAAATTCATTAACCGCATCAGGCCATGTGTGAGGTATTTCATGCTTTCTAAGTGCTATTTCGGTTTCCATACCCGCGGCAAGTTCCCTACCAACTACTTCAATAACTTTTCCTACCGCATGACCGTTCTCAACAGGATGCGCTATTATTTCCACCACAACAATATCGCCATCAGAGGCTTCGCCAACATTCTTTTTTGGTACCGATATCTCCCTCGAAAAACGAACATCATCGGGTTCAACAAAGCAAGAGCCTGCCTGTTTGTGAAACTTCCCAATAATTTCCCTTCCCTGTTCCACAAGAACTTCAATGATAGAGCCTTCCTTCTTGCCCCTGTGGTCTACTTTTTTTACACGAGCCAATACTCGATCGCCATGCAATACTTTCCGCATCTGTCGATGATGCAGATAAAGATCTTCGCCTCCCCCATCAGGAATCACAAACCCAAATCCATTCGCGTGCCCACTAATTCGGCCCACCACCATATCCATTTTACTTGATAACCCATATCGTCCTTTACGATCAAGCAATAACACCCCACTCCTGCACAGTCTCTCAAGCCGTGAACCAAGGGCCATGGAACCGCTTCCATCTCGGTCAAATCCGAAATGGTCGCACAACTGGGCCAACCTCAGGGGATACTCGCTCCTATCCAGATAGTCGACGATCTGAAAGCGCGAGGGAACCGGAATCCCACTGGAATCCGCTGCCCTGAACGATGAAGCGTGGCCATTACTATATCTGGCATCCGCTTGATTACTTTCTTTTTTGTTTCTCATGTTGTGGCAGGTTGTTTGTTGTTGATATAGGTTTAGGTGTCTACATTTTACTGCAAAGCCGATTCTGGCATATTCTTATTAGCGTCCGATTAAAGAGTAAACGAGAGGCACTTTAAAAAAGGCATACCGTTAAACACACATGCAAGGCTCGAGCACATCAAATTTCAGTTATAATGCGCGCCCAAATTTAAACCTGCAACAGAAAATGACAGACATACTCAAACTGGGTATACCCAAAGGAAGTCTTGAAGAAGCCACCAAAGAGCTATTTTCCCAGGCTGGCTGGACAGTAAACACCCGATCCAGAAACTACTTTCCCTCCATTGACGACCAGGAAATTAATTGTTCGTTGGTGCGTTCTCAGGAAATGGGTACGTATATCAGCAATGGTGTTCTGGATGCAGGTTTAACAGGGCAGGACTGGCTAGCCGAAACCAACGCTGATGTCGAAGTAATATCCCATCTTGTTTACTCAAAAGCTTCAGATCGAGCCTGTAGGTGGGTGTTGATCGTCAAGAATGATTCAGATATCAACACAGTGCAAGACCTGGAAGGCAAACGTATTTCCACTGAACTGGTAAATTTTACCCAGACTTATCTGACCGACCGAAATATTAGTGCGTCGGTTGATTTTTCGTGGGGTGCGACGGAGGCCAAGGTTGTGGAAGGTCTGGCTGATGCCGCGGTAGAGATTACCGAAACAGGAAGCACCATTAAAGCTCACGGTCTAAGAATAGTTTGCGATCTCCTTGAAACTCATACGGTATTTGTCGCCAATAAAGAAGCGATGAAAAATCCATGGAAGAGGAAAAAAATACAACAGATTGCCCTACTTCTGGAAAGTGCTTTATCCGCCAGAGAAAAGGTATTGTTGAAAATGAATGTTCCTGGAAATCGAATTGATGATCTGGTCGCACAGTTACCCAGTCTGCATGCACCAACAATAAATCCGCTTTATGGCGATGAATGGCTCGCGGTCGAAACAGTAGTAAGTAAGCGGGAAGTAAGAAAAATCATCCCCATTTTAAAAGCATCCGGTGCGGAGGGAATTCTTGAATTTGAACTACGAAAAATGGTGCCCTAAATCAGGTTAATCAAAAACTGAACTTCATTTAAAAA
>JAIBDK010000385.1 GCA_024679435.1 Gammaproteobacteria bacterium
CATTAGTTTCAGCATCCCCAAGATCATTAATAGCAACGATTTCAATATCGTTATTTCCATTTTCATATCTGGCACGCATGATATTACGACCAATACGTCCATACCCGTTAATAGCAACTTTAATAGTCATTTAATAGCTCCGACAAAAATAATAATCCGAACAAGTCGGATCTAGTTCAATAAAAGATTTTCAACAATAGATTTCAAATTATCAGCAGTCATGCCCAGGTGCTTGAAAACTTGCCCGGCGGGCGCAGATTCACCAAACGTATCAATACTCAAAACCGAACCTTCGAGTCCAGTATATTTAAGCCAGCCATCGCCTACACCGGCTTCCACTGCAATTCTTTTTTTGACGCCGGGAGGCAAAACAGAATCGCGATATTGTATGTCCTGCTCATCAAATCGATCAGTAGACGGCATGGAAACAACCCGGATACGGGTGCTGGTCAGTTGATCAGACACTTCCACAGCCAAAGAAATTTCCGATCCTGTTGCGATTATAATAATTTCCGGGTCACCCTCGCAGTCCTTCAGCACGTATCCCCCCCTGGAAATATTGCTAAGCTGCTCAGCAGTTCTTGTCTGGTGAGGTAGATTTTGCCGTGAAAATATCAGAGAAAACGGCTGATCCAAAGATTCACAGGCCTGCTGCCAGGCAATCATCGATTCCACCGCATCACATGGGCGCCACAATGACATTCTCGGGATCATCCGTAATGTCGCTGTCTGTTCAACAGCCTGATGAGTGGGGCCATCCTCGCCCAGTCCCACGGAATCATGAGTAAATACAAATAAGCTGGGGATTTTCATTAATGCCGCCATCCTTAAGGCATTTCGCGCGTATTCAGAGAACATCAGGAAGGTTGCACCATACGGCTTAAACCCACCATACAGAGCAAGCCCGTTAATGATTGCCGCCATGGCAAATTCTCTGACTCCATAATAAATATAATTCCCTGCAGAATCATTCTGAATACCCCTTGAACCTGACCAGATTGTTAAATTGGAGCCCGCAAGGTCCGCAGAACCTCCAATCAGTTCCGGTAAAATCGGTCCCAAACCTTCCAGAGCATTCTGCGAAGCCTTTCGAGAGGCAATAGACTCAGATTTATTTACAACTTCGGAGATTAGCTCGTCACAGGCTGCGGACCAGTTATCCGGTAAGTTTCCTGACAGACGACGTTCCATTTCATCGGCCAGCTGGGGAAAAGCTGATCGATATTTTTCAAATTCAATATTCCATTGTTGCTCAAGTTCAGCACCCGCTTCAGTTGCACTCCATTCTCTGTAAACAGCTTCAGGAATTTCAAACGGTGGATGATCCCAGCCCAGCTGTTGTCTTGTCAAAGAAATTTCATCTTCACCCAAAGGAGCGCCATGACTTGATTCCTTCCCTGCTTTATTGGGTGAGCCAAACCCGATAACCGTTTTACAGCAAAGAATACTCGGTCGATCAGTAACAGATTTAGCCTGCTTGACCGCATCAGCGATGGATTCCGGGTCATGACCATCAATGCCACTGATTACGTGCCAGCCGTAACTCTCGAATCGTCTCGGCGTATCATCAGTGAACCATCCCTGGACCTGCCCATCTATTGATATACCGTTATCATCATAAAATGCGATCAGCTTTCCCAGCTTGAGTGTTCCAGCTAAAGAACAACCTTCGTGAGAAATGCCCTCCATAAGACATCCATCACCCAAAAAAACATAGGTGAAATGATCGACAATATTGTGACCATCTCGATTAAACTGGGCAGCGAGCGTCTTCTCGCCAATCGCCATGCCTACGGCATTGCAAATTCCCTGTCCAAGCGGTCCTGTGGTTGTTTCGATTCCAGGGGTATAACCGTATTCAGGATGCCCTGGGGTTTTTGAATGTAATTGACGGAAGTTTCTAATTTCATCTATACCGAGATCATAACCACTGAGATGCAACAGCGAATAGATCAACATGGATCCATGGCCATTGGAAAGAACGAATCTATCGCGATTGGGCCATTCAGGATTCGCTGGATTGTGGCGCATAAAATCTGACCATAACACCTCGGCAATATCTGCCATGCCCATGGGAGCACCGGGATGTCCGGAATTTGCTTTCTGTACCGCATCCATACTCAATGCCCTAATCGCATTGGCTTTTTCCCGACGGGTTACTACAGTCATTTAGACACCTTTATGATAGTCATAGATAATTATCTATTTAAGTATTTGGAGTAACTTATTGAAATTATTCGTTAAGAATAATTCGACAACATTATTTTGAGATACAGAAAATATTCCTTTTCATCAGTAGCTTAGAACAAAAAGAACCGTTGAAGTTGCACATGGAATATATCGTTTTTTTGGCTCAGGCAGAAGCCCAATTTGGCATAAAGCCGAAAATTAAGAATGTATCTGCGGCGATATTAGAAAGGTGCAGAATGGGAAACCTGACTATTATCGTCAATCCACTTTTCCCATTTCTGCAAAAGCCCGACATTCACCGCAGCTACCACAGAGCGTTTTCTCAATTTAGTACAGTCCAGCGGTAATCCTGACAACGAAGTAGCCGCGCCACCCGCTTCAAGCAAAATCAGGTATCCAGCAGCAAAGTCCCATAGTTTTTGTCCGCCATGAAGATATAACTGTATACGTCCGCTGGCAAGCCAGCACCATTCTAAAACAGAAGAACCCAAATTGCGCTGAGAACGATAAGGCGGGCATCGAACCAACTGAGAAGATAGATCCCCTACCAAACGCTTATAATCTATATTGGCAATACAGTTATCCAGAGAATCCGTTGCGGGTGTTTCCAGTTTTCGCTCATTTAAAAATGCACCACAGCCGTTTTGGGCTGAAAAACATTCATCCCTGACAGGATCATAAATAACGGCCAAAACTGG
>JAIBDK010000055.1 GCA_024679435.1 Gammaproteobacteria bacterium
GGATCTTATCTGCAAGCTGTCTATTCAGCTGCCGTCCATTACTGTTCCCCCATACTGCTGTAAACATCTGATTTATATGATGTAATAGTGGCGTGTGTAAATGGAATCGGTCGGATTTATGCAGGTTGGATGAAAACTAACTATGACAGAAAATTTTGAAGCGTTACTAGAAGAGAGTCTTGCGGCAGTTGTTATGAAGCCTGGCGAGTTGATAATTGGAGATGTTGTTGAAGCCAATGATGATTATATTATTGTCAGTGCAGGACTCAAATCTGATGCAGAAATTCCAGCCGCTGAATTTAAAAATTCAGCCGGAGAAATTACGGTAAAAGTTGGCGATCAAGTTGAAGTTGCCCTTGAAGCTGTTGAAGACGGGACCGGAAATACCCGAATGTCCAGAGAGCGTGCCATGCGTGCTCGTGCCTGGACCGAGCTAGCCCGCGCACATGAAGAAAGTGAAATCATTAACGGGGTTATTACCGGCAAGGTCAAAGGCGGATTTACCGTTGATGTTAACGGACTCCGTGCCTTTCTGCCCGGTTCTCTGGTTGATGTTCGTCCTGTTAAGGATTCGGCTTACATCGAAGGTCGAGAGCTGGATTTCAAAATCATCAAGCTCGACCAACCGAAAAACAACATTGTTGTTTCGCGGAGAGCCATTGTTGAAAATGAACTTTCTGAAGAAAGAGAAAAACTGCTTGATACGCTGGAAGAAGGTCAGGTGGTTAAAGGTATCGTAAAGAACCTTACAGATTACGGTGCATTCGTTAATTTGGGCGGTCTGGACGGATTGCTGCATATTACCGATCTTGCCTGGAAGCGAGTCAAGCATCCATCTGAGGTGCTGAATGTCGGGGATGAAATTGAAGCGCGGGTACTTAAGTTCGACAAAGAAAACTGCCGCGTTTCTCTTGGTCTTAAGCAACTGGGTGATGATCCATGGCTGGACCTGGTCAGGCGCTATCCAGTGGGAACCCGTATTTTTGGTAAGGTTACAAACCTTACAGATTATGGTGCCTTTGTTGAACTCGAAGAAGGTGTTGAAGGCCTTGTTCACCTTTCTGAAATGGACTGGACTAACAAAAATATCCACCCCGGAAAAGTCTGCCATGTTGGCGACGAAGTAGAGGTTATGGTGCTGGATGTGGATCCTGAGCGTCGTAGAATTTCCCTTGGTATGAAGCAGTGCAGTTCTAACCCGTGGGACGAATTTGCGGCAACACATAAGAAAGGTGATGTTATTACCGGTAAAATCCGTTCGATTACCGATTTTGGTGTGTTTATCGGTGTTGATGGCGGGATTGATGGTCTCGTTCACTTGTCGGATCTTTCCTGGGAGCAACCCGGTGAAGATGCTGTGGCTGAATACAAGAAAGGCGATGAGCTTACCGTTATTGTGCTTGCGGTTGATGCGGAGCGTGAGCGAATTTCGCTTGGCCTCAAGCAGTCTTCTGAAGATCCTTTTTCAGCTTATGTTGCAGAGCACGGCAAGGGCAGTTCGGTAACCGGCGTGGTAATCGAAGTGACCGCTAAAGGTGCGGTAATAGAGTTGGCTGAAAATGTTGAGGGCTATCTTCGTGCTTCTGAAATTTCGAGAGACCGAATTGAAGATGCTCGCACGGTGCTGAAAGAAGGCGAACAAATCGAAGCTAAAATCACCAGCATTGAACGCAAGGACCGTAAACTATCCCTTTCTATCAAGGTGAGGGAAATGGAGCTTGAAGACGAAGTTACTCAGGAATATTCTCGTGATTCGAATATCGGCGGAGCGACATTGGGTGATAAATTGAAGGAGCAACTGGCAAAGCAGTCTTCTTGATAGAGCGCTTAATATGTCTGATGATTTAATAAGTCGGTATGAGCAACCAACTCTGACCAAGTCAGAGTTGGTTGCTTACATTACTGCGGATCAGCCCCAGCTCTCGGAAACCGATGTAGAGATGGCGGTAAATAGTATACTGGAGCGGATGGCTTCTGCTTTGGCTAACGGTGAGCGCATAGAAATTCGCGGGTTCGGGAGTATGACACTTCATTATCGACCCCCGCGCATCGGAAGAAATCCGAAAACTGGAGAAAAAGTGCAGGTGCCAGAGAAATTTGTGCCTCACTTCAAACCTGGAGCTAATTTACGTAAACGCGTAAATAGCCGCAATATAGACTGATCAGTATGGCCAGATTCTTTTATGTGCTGGTCATTTCTACAGTGCTGTTCTTTGGCGTCACGTTCTATTACATGAATAATCAGGTAGTGGAAATCACCTATATGTCTTTTTCCGGGGCTATTGCGCTTCCTGTGCTTCTGCTATTGACTCTGGTTATTGGTGTAATACTGGGTTATTTGGCGAATTTCTCAACATCAATGAAGCTTCGTCGGAACCTTTCCATTGCCAGAAAAGAAGTCAAGAGCCTGGGATCAGGGAGTATAGAATCTAAAGGTGGACTAATAAGTAAGGAGTCAGGGGGTCTCTAAGACTCATGGCGTCTATACTCGGAAATTTAAACCGATATCTCGTTTATGGATCCAGTCTGGTTACTCCTTCTTCTCCCTGTCGCTGCCGCAGGTGGCTGGTTGATGGCGGTTTACGATCGACGGTCCGTAAAAAACCTTCAGGAGTTGCCTGACGCCTACTTTAAGGGATTGAGTTTTCTTCTTAATGAAGAGCCTGACAAGGCGCTGAAAGTCTTTCTGGAAGTTGTTGAAGTCGATAAAGAGACAGTGGAAATGCACATGGCTCTGGGTAATTTGTTCCGAAGAAGAGGTGAAGTTGAGCGAGCAACTCTGATTCATCAAAATTTGGTTGCTCGTTCCGATCTGGATGGTGGGCTCCGCTGCCTCGCGTTGTTTGAGCTGGCTCAGGATTATTTTAAGGCAGGCCTCTATGATCGAGCTGAAAACCTGTTTCTAGAGCTTCGCCAGTCGGATGACTACAGAAATCAGGCAAACAAATTCCTGTTACAGATTTACGACCAGGAAAAAGAGTGGAAGAAAGCAATTAGCGTGGCTGAGGGTATTACCGGAACTGATGGTGACGAATACGCTCGGACTATCGCGCATTTTTACTGTGAGCTGGCAGAGCTGGAAATAAGCGCTGGAAATAATACTGCTGCGGAAGCTTATTTGGAATCTGCGTTCAGAAAGGATGCCAAATGTATTCGTGCTGTCATTCAGTCCGGAAGGTTGGCTTCCATGCGTGGTAATCATACTAATGCTATTGCTATATGGCGCGGCCTTGAGTTTTGGGCGCCTGCGGCGCTTGGTGAGGTTGTCGGTCATATATCCAACAGTTACCTGGAATTAAACGATAGACGTTCCCTGAAGAAATTTCTGCAGTCATCGATTGAGATTAACCCAGACCCCAGGATTATCGGTATGCTGGTTGAATTGACCGGACGGGAAAAAGGAGGTGTGGAAGGTGATCGACTGTTGTTGAGCCTGGTGCAGAAGTATCCGAGTCTTGAAAATCTGTATCAGTTGGTAAATAGTAAAACTAAAACTAGTTCTGTGGAAGAAAAAGACAATGATTACACTCTACTTGCTGGGTTGCTTTCTGGTCTTGTAGAGTCGGGCAGACAATATAATTGCCGACAGTGCGGTTTCCAGAGCAATGCATTGCATTGGCAATGCCCGGGTTGTAAGGGTTGGGGTACGGTTCAGAGACAACCTGGGACACGACTATCGGTTTCTGCGAACTAGAAGTATTTTCACATTGGCTTAATTGCTGATTTATCTGAATTTTTTGCGAAAAGAATAACAAATTATGAATATTACCGTTGTTGGAACAGGCTATGTTGGTCTTGTTTCTGGTGCTTGTCTTGCAGAAGTAGGAAATAACGTTAAGTGTGTCGACACGGACGTTAGCAAAATAGAAGGTCTGAGAAAAGGTGTCATTCCCATATATGAGCCCGGACTTGACACCATGGTTCTGGAAAATATTGAGTCAGAAAGATTGACGTTTACCACTTCAATTGAAGAAGGAGTTGATTATGGAGAAATTATCTTCATTGCGGTGGGTACCCCGCCGGACGAAGACGGCTCTGCAGATCTACAGTATGTCAAACAGGTTGCAAAGTCAGTGGGCGAATCCATGGACTCATTCCGCGTAGTGGTCACAAAATCTACTGTGCCTGTGGGAACTTCAAAAATTGTGTCTGATACTCTCAGCGCAGCTCTCGATGAACGCGGTGTCGATATCGAATTTTCTGTTGTATCTAATCCAGAATTTCTCAAGGAAGGTGCGGCCGTTGAGGATTTCATGAAGCCTGATCGAATTATAGTAGGGGTCGATGATGATCGTGCTATGGAGTTGTTGAGATCTCTTTATGCCCCGTTTAATCGAAATCATGATCGTCTAATTGTCATGGATATAGAGTCTGCGGAAATGACAAAATACGCGGCTAACGCTATGCTGGCAACCAAGATATCATTTATGAATGAGATGGCTAATCTTGCGGACAGACTGGGAGCTGATATTGAATCGGTCCGCATAGGTATTGGTGCTGACCCAAGAATTGGTTACTCGTTTATCTACCCCGGCTGCGGTTATGGCGGTTCGTGTTTTCCCAAAGATGTTCAGGCGCTCCACAGGACAGCCAGATCCGTGGGGTATGAAGCGCGGATCCTTGACTCCGTGGAAGCAGTTAACAGGGATCAGAAAAAAGTCCCGGTAGAAAAAATCATTGCGCATTTTGGTAATGATCTTGAAGGGAAGATTTTTGCGCTCTGGGGACTCGCTTTTAAGCCGGATACTGATGATATGCGTGACGCTCCTAGCCGGGTTGTTATGGAGGCGCTTTGGGCAAGAGGTGCACGTGTCAAAGCATTTGATCCCGTCGCCACAGAAGAGACTCAGCGTATCTATGGCGATCGGGAGGATCTTGAGCTATTTAGTGACAATCCTAACGATGCGTTGGTTGATGCTGATTGTCTGGTGGTTGTTACTGAGTGGAGAGTTTTTAGAGCTTCAGACCTTGCTAAGATAAATGAATTAATGCGCGGCAATGTGATTGTCGATGGCAGAAACATCTTCTCTCCCTCTGCTGTTAGAGAAGCAGGTATGGATTATTATGGAATCGGCCGCAAGTAAAATTCAACAACTTGTCTCTGCTCGGGTACTTGTGATCGGGGATGTGATGCTTGACCGATACTGGATGGGAGATGTTGACAGAATATCACCTGAAGCGCCGGTTCCAGTCGTCAGTGTTAAACATACCGATGAGCGTATTGGCGGCGCGGGCAATGTTGCCCGGAATATTACTTCCCTGGGCGGCTCATCCTGTTTAATGGGGATTATCGGTAATGATTCAGCCGGAAGAAAGATTGCTGATATTGCCGGCTACTCTGGGGTTAAGCTACAACTGGATGAGCAGTCAGATTACGAAACCGTCGTTAAATTGCGAGTTTTGTCGAAAAATCAACAGCTCATCAGAGCCGATTTTGAATCAGTGCCTGATAAATATGCATTAAGTCAGATGCAAGCCAGATTTGAAAAACGGGTAGATGACTTCGATATTGTGATCTTTTCAGATTATGGAAAAGGAACTCTTTCTGACATTCAAACTCTTATTGGTATCGCTCGAGATGCTGGAAAACCGATTCTTGTAGATCCTAAAGGGAATGACTTTGAACGTTATTCCGGTGCCACAATGATAACTCCAAATCTGACTGAATTTCAGGCGGTTGCCGGCTCAGTTGTGGATGAGCAGTCTTTAAACTTCAAAGCACAGGAAATGATTTCAAATTTCGGATTTGACAAGTTGCTGGTAACTTTAAGCGAAAAGGGGATGACCCTGTTTCAAACTGGGAATTCACCCATTCACGTTGAATCCAGACATCAGGAAGTGTTTGATGTTAGCGGGGCGGGGGATACGGTAATTGCAGTGATGGCTATGGCTTTAGGATCGAATCTGGATGCCGCAGCATCTGTTGAAATTGCCAATGCAGCGGCGGGCATAGTGATCTCAAAGCTGGGTACCGCTACTACCAGTCAAGCCGAATTGCTGGAAGTTTTAACCTCAGCCGGTTCGGCCGGAGGATGTAAATAATGTTTATTGTTACTGGTGGAGCAGGATTTATTGGTTCAAATATCGTAAATAGCCTTAATAATAGAGGAATAGACGACATTCTTGTTGTCGACAATCTTGAAAACACTGAGAAAATAAAAAACCTGTCTGATCTCAAAATTGTTAACTACATGGACAAGGCGGAATTTTTTGATTTCATGTTATCCGCAAAAACAATCGGCAAAGTAGATGCGGTGTTTCATGAAGGCGCCTGTTCTGACACCATGGCAACGGATGGCAAATATGTACTGCAGAATAATTTTAGCTATTCCAAAATGCTACTAGATTTTTGTCAAAGGCATAATGCGCAGTTCATCTACGCATCCTCCGCTTCTGTTTATGGTGCTGGGACGACGTTTGTGGAATCACCGAAGTATGAATCAGCCCTCAACGCTTACGCCTGGTCCAAACTTCTTTTTGATTGCTATATCCGGAACCTTGATAATATTACTGTTCAATGTTGCGGATTAAGATATTTTAACGTTTATGGGCCTCGCGAGCTGCATAAGGGACGTATGGCATCAGTAGCATGGCATTTTCGGAATCAGTTAAAAGAATTCGGTTCGGTAAAATTGTTCCGCGGAACTGATGGATACGCGAACGGTCAGCAACTGAGGGATTTTGTTTACGTAGACGATGTCGTTAACGTCAATATGTTCCTGTTGGATAATCCTCAGATTAACGGAATCTTTAATGTCGGCACCGGCAGATGCCAGAGTTTTAATGACGTCGCCCTGGCAGGTATTAATTATAACCGTCGCAAATCAGGTGAGTCATCGGTTACGCTTGAGGATGCGGTATCTGCTGACCAGATTTCGTATATACCCATGCCCGTTGCGCTGGAAGGAAAATATCAAAGCTATACCCGAGCCGATCTTGAAAATCTAAGGAATACCGGTTATGACCGTGAGTTTGACAACGTTGATCAAGGAGTCGACAAATACATGGCTATATTAGATCAAAATGAATAAGAATATGAAAAACACGATTCTGGTTACCGGAGGCGCCGGGTTTATAGGTTCGGCGGTTATTAGAAACCTGCTGGGCCGGAATGATTCTCATGTGGTAAACGTCGATAAACTGACCTATGCAGGAAATGAATCGACGATTCGTCCTTTCGAATCACATTCATTGTATAGCTTCGAAAAGGCCGATATTTGTGACCGCGATAGAATGCGGGATATTTTTGAGAGATATCAGCCCCGCGCAGTTATGCATCTGGCCGCGGAGTCTCATGTTGATCGCTCTATTGATGGCCCCTGGGAGTTCATCAATACCAATATCGTCGGCACTTATAATCTTTTAGAAATTGCGAGAAGCTATCTGGTTTCTCTCTCCGCTGCGGAAGGGAGGGGATTCAGGTTTCACCATATATCCACCGATGAAGTGTTCGGGACTCTGGGCGAAACCGGACAGTTTACAGAGGATTCACCTTATCAACCTAACTCACCCTATTCGGCCAGTAAAGCGGCTTCGGATCATTTGGTTCGTGCGTGGAATGAAACCTTTTCACTGCCGGTTGTTTTATCTAATTGTTCAAACAATTATGGTCCTTATCAGTATCCTGAGAAACTCCTTCCAGTGATCATATCTAAAGCGGTCAATCTGCAGCCGATTCCGGTCTACGGAACCGGGAATAATATAAGAGACTGGTTGTATGTCGATGATCATGCATCAGCACTCGTTAAGATAATGGAGCAGGGTGAAATAGGCAGAAGTTACAACGTCGGCGGTAACGAAGAGCGAACAAATATAGAAGTGGTTAAGACGGTTTGTGCGATTCTGGATTCAATTTCCCCAGCTGCTAATGGTCGTTTGTATAGTTCCCTCATTGAGTTTGTGACTGATCGACCGGGACATGATTTCAGGTATGCCATTGATGCCAGCAGAATTAAGGATGAGCTTGATTGGGAGCCTTCCGAAACCTTTATGTCTGGAATGGAAAAAACGGTTAGATGGTATCTCGACAATACGGAATGGGTCGATGATGTGCAGGCACAAAACAATATGAGTGGCCAGCGTCTTGGGTCGGCTTCGATGAAGGAGGAACGATCATGAGAGGAATCGTACTAGCCGGTGGCTCCGGTTCCCGCTTGTGGCCGGTTACTCAGGCAGTTTCCAAGCAATTGATTCCGGTTTATGACAAGCCAATGATCTATTATCCATTATCAGTCCAGTTGCTGGCGGGAATTCGGGATATTTTGATTATATCTACTCCTCAGGATACGCCCAGATTTCAGCAGTTATTAGGCGACGGCAGTAAATGGGGCATCAATCTTTCCTATGCAGTGCAGCCGAGCCCAGATGGTCTTGCGCAGGCATTTTTGATTGGTTCAGAATTTATAGGAAACCAGAATTGCTCTCTTGTGCTCGGAGATAATATTTTCTATGGCCAGCATTTCAGTGAAAGTCTCCAGAATGCAGCGGCTCTCAAAAAGGGTGCCCGTGTATTTGCTTATCGCGTCCACGATCCAGAGCGATATGGAGTAGTAACTTTTGACGAATCTGGGAAAGCCTATGATTTGGAGGAGAAGCCTGAAGCCCCAAAATCCAAATACGCCGTTACTGGTTTGTATTTTTATGATTCAACAGTCGCCCAGCGCGCACGAGAGCTGAAGCCTTCTCCCCGAGGCGAGCTTGAGATCACCGATTTGAACAGAACTTACCTTAATGATGGTCAGCTTTCTGTTGAGGTTTTTAGCCGCGGTATGGCGTGGCTAGATACCGGTACGTTCGATTCTCTGATGGAGGCTGGAGAGTTTATTGAAACAATTGAAAAACGTCAGGGACTGAAGGTATGCTGTCCTGAAGAGATATGCTGGCGTATGGGGCATATAGATGATGAGCAATTGAACAAACTGGCAACCGAGTTGATCAAGAATGATTACGGCCGTTATCTAAAAGGGCTGCTGGACGCATAAATGAAGACATCTAAACAAGAATTGATACCTGAGCTGGATTTGTCTGTGGTGTTACCTGTTTATAATGAGCAGGACAATATCGTTGAGCTACATAGTGAAATAACAGCAGCGCTCGATACCATGGGGCTTAAGTCGGAGGTTATTTATGTTGATGATGGAAGCAGTGATGAAACGCTGATTCGGTTGAAAAAGCTTCATCAAGCCGATGATCGGATTGTTGTCGTGGAGTTTAGGCGAAACTTTGGACAAACTGCGGCGATGTCAGCAGGATTTGATTTTGCCAGAGGCAAGGTGATTGTAACAATGGATGCTGATCGGCAGAATGATCCTGCTGATATTCCGAAATTGATAGAAAAGATTGATGAAGGGTATGATCTGGTATCGGGCTGGCGGTTTGATCGAAAAGATGGTTATTGGCTCAGACTTTTCCCATCCAAGATAGCTAATAAGCTGATATCCTATATTACCCATGTCAATTTGCATGATTACGGTTGCTCTCTTAAAGCCTTTCGGTTTGATGTTGCCAAGCAGATTTCACTTTATGGTGAGATGCATCGATTTATTCCAGCTATAGCAAGTTGGATTGGTGTCAATATTGCTGAGGTAAAAGTCAATCATAGAGCACGGACGGCCGGCGAATCTAAATATGGAATATCCAGAACTTTCAGAGTTATTCTTGATTTGATTACCGTTAAGTTTCTGTTGAGTTATTCAAGTAAACCACTCCAGTTCTTTGGTTCTATCGGCATGGCGAGTAGTGCTCTAGGGGTTTTTATAGGATTTTATCTGACCATCCAGAAATTTATGTATGATCAGGCCATATCTGATCGGCCGTTATTACTGCTATGTATTTTACTTGTTTTCATCGGCTTGCAATTTATAACGGTTGGTTTACTGGCAGAGTTAATGACCCGGACCTATCATGAAGCTCAGGACAAGCCGATTTATAACGTCCGGAATCTGTATCGCAAATAACTGTTTTCAATGCGGTTATAAAAGCGATGACAGCGATTAGCACGATATCCGGGTCGCGTATCGCCGTAATTATTGTTAATTACAATGGCGGTGACTTTCTTAAGCAGTGTCTTAATAGACTGACCTCCCAAACGAGGGCGCCAGATAGAGTCATTGTCGTCGATAACAATAGCTTCGATGGATCTAACGAAGCAGTCACCCGGGAGTTTCCTGATATCGAACTGTTACAGCTCGATAGAAATGCAGGTTTCGCTGCTGCCAATAATCGTGCCTTTGAAACACTTTGTGGTGAGCAATGGGTCGCGTTGTTAAAC
>JAIBDK010000483.1 GCA_024679435.1 Gammaproteobacteria bacterium
ATCCCCGGTTAAATGAACCCTTGCAGGAGACTAAATTTGACCATTATTTAGTTTTTGCAAAATTACATTGACTCGCTTAGGCAAAATTGCTAATTCTAACAATACTGAACTACTTAAATCGCTGTAAATATCATTGTTAGAAAGCGAGACTCTAAGTTGTCGATCACAACTCGAAAGTCTGCAACATAAAATCAAGCGAAATCCTGAGAAGTCAACATTAAACTGATGAAGCAAACGCTCCATGAATATTGAACGAAAATTCCCTTGCGTAAGGGATATGCAAAAAGCGGCACGCACGAATATCCCAAAATTCTCTTACGAATATCTCAGTGGCGGCATAGGAAGAAACCAATCTGTTAAAAACAATCGCAAAGCCCTCGATAACATTATAATCACACCTCAGTACCTGGTTGATAATGCCGATGACCCAGACTGTAGATGTGAACTGCTCGGCCAAAAGTTTGACCGTCCATTTGGAGTTGCGCCCATTGGCCTGAGCGGTTTGATCTGGCCGGGGGGATCTCAGGCTTTGGCGCACGCAGCACGAAACAACAATATACCGTTTTGTCTGAGCGGGTTTGCTACGGTGAGCATGGAAGAAATCGCCGCCATTGCTGGAGAACATGCATGGTATCAGCACTATATGTGCTCTGACGATGAAATCAACAAACGGTTCTTTAAACGGGCTCTGGACTGCGGATATCAGAATCTAATCATAACAATAGATATACCCACGGCAACTCGGCGGGATCACGACATCCGCAACGGCCTTTCTGTCCCTCCACGATTTAATTTCCGCACGGCATATCAGATTCTTCAGCGGCCACGCTGGGCTCTGGAAACTCTGACAACGGGAATCCCACGGTTTGAAAACTTCATCGACCTGTTACCAGATAAACCATCTTCACAAAAAACCGGATTCTACCTGCAGGAGCTTATAGAAGGGCATGTGAATCTTGATCGCCTGAAGATGGTACGTGACCACTGGCCTCATAATCTTATTATAAAAGGTATACTTAGCGAACAGGATGCACAGAAATGTGTTGAAATCGGTGTTGAAGCAATCGTAGTCTCGAATCATGGCGGAAGGCAACTGGATGCAGCAGATTCGGCCATTCACAGGATAAGTCAAATTCGACAGGTTACCGGAAACAATCTGACAATAATTGCTGACGGAGGAGTCCTTACCGGCCTCGATATTATTCGATATATGACATGTGGCGCAGATTTCGTTCTTGCCGGTCGAGCATTTATGTATGGAGTAGCTGCAATGGGTCAGCGAGGGGCAGAACATGTCATGAAAGTTTTATTCGAAGAGTTTGAATGCACAATGGCCCAAATAGGCTGCAATAATATAAGGGGCTTGTCTGCCTTTCGCGCAGACAACAAAACTCTATGTCAGCCTGCCCATTAACGGTTAAATCCGGTTAAGATAGAAAATAGTCTGTCTGAAGACAAAAACCGAAACTGGTGTCCACATCAACCTGGCTTTCGAAAACCCACCAAATTTTCATAAGCCCAGTTATTATAGGTTTCAGGCGGTCGCAGGCATTGATTTGCAGATTGATCAGGGGCGTTGTAATCCCAATC
>JAIBDK010000024.1 GCA_024679435.1 Gammaproteobacteria bacterium
GGACTCGGCAATTTTATGTCGAACTCTTTCAGCGACTTCAACAGCCAGAAGCCCATCCTCACCGGACACCAAAGGCCGGATATTGTTGGCTATACAATCAGCAAAGTGCGCCAGCTCAGCGTTCAGTGGCAACTGAGCGATAACTTCAATATCACGATGCTCAAGTTCTGGAAATTTACCACCCTCAGGAATATCTCCAGGCTTAACTTCTTCAAGTTGCTGATCGGCAAAATTCAGCCCCAGATACCGTTTCTGTGAAAAAACCCGAATTCGGCGAAACTGGTTTCGGGAAACCCGGCTGGCGGTTACGTTGGCCACTGCACCGTTTTCAAATTCAAGTCGGGCATTGGCGATATCGACGTGATCGGTGATAACCTTGCAACCCGTGGCAGATATCGAAGTCAAAGGCGACTTAACCAAAGATAGTACGATGTCAATATCATGAATCATCAAGTCAGTAACAACATCGACATCCGTTGCTCTTTCAACAAACTTTCCAAGTCTATGCACCTCTATAAATCGCGGGTTTTCGGCCATTTCCGCCAGTTTCATGACACCGGCATTAAACCGTTCCAGATGTCCAATTTGCAAAATAGCACCATGCGTCTTTGCAAGGTCAACTATTTTTTGACTTTCGTCAACGCTGGGAGCAACCGGCTTTTCCAGCATCGTGTGAACTCCTTTCTCAAGAAAATACCGTGCTACTTCAAGGTGCAAACTGGTTGGAACGACAATACTCACGGCATCAACAATATCTGGCAGATTGCCTATTTCTGTCCGCGCCTCACATTGACAACTTTCTGCTACTGCCTGTGCCGCCGCATAATCTGTATCCATCACTGCAACAAGATCGATATTTTCCATTGCCGAATAAATTTTAGCGTGAATTTTGCCAAGGTATCCAACGCCGATAACGGCCACTTTTAAAGGTTTTTCCATATTTTTAGAATTGAGATTTGTTTAGACAAGCCAGACCTGCGTGTGAACAGAATTGCCCGGCACCTATCAGAAAACAAAACAGCTCAAATGACACGAACAAATTTTTAATGACAGATAGATCGTAACAAAAAACCGCCGATTGGTATTGATCTATGTGAATAGATTAGCAAGAAACTACAAGCTATTTTTATAATGCTATAACAAAGGCAACAGAAACCAGAAAGCGTTTCACCCTTCCATTGCAACACAATCTATTGAGCAACTCGATACGGCTTCAGCCACCGCCATAACCGCCTTATCACGGGGAAACCCTTTACGCCATGCCAGAATGACATCTCGGGTTGGAGCGATATCTGCAAACTTGCGAACCGCCAGCAATTTTTGAGAATACTCCTGGGTTCCCACAGCCGTGCATGGCAAAACGGTAACTCCCACGCCACTTGCCACCATTAACCTGATAGTTTCAATGGACCCACTTTCCAGAGATTTTTGCAAGTCGCCATATTCTCCGCCAGTTTTGCAACCTGGGCATTCTGCCAATACCTGATCGCGAAAGCAGTTTCCTCTCCCAAGTAACAAAACAGTTTCAGACTCCAGGTCTTTGGATTTAATTGCCGCTCGTTTTGCCATAGGATGAGATGCAGGCACTACCGCCACAAAAGGTTCTTTGTACATTACTTTTGTATCTATCCCCGGCTCTTCAAACGGATTAGAAACAATCAAAACATCCAGACTCCCTTGTTTCAGTTTTGTGCGTAGCGTTGAAGTAAAACCTTCTTCAATAATTATAGCCATATCCGGCACCTGAGCACGTAAAACAGGAATCAAATGTGGAAGTAAGTAGGGTCCAATGGTAAAAATAACGCCGATCCGCAGAGGCTCCACTAGATGGCTACTGCCAGATTTAGCGATCTGCTTGATTGTGTCCGCCGATTCGAGAACCTGCTGGGCCTGATCAACTACCTGTTTACCCACCGGGGTAAGAACAATCTCGCTGGCGCCTCTCTCAAACAATGTGACGTCCAGTTCTTCCTCGAGTTTTTTCACAGCAACACTTAAGGTTGGCTGGCTTACAAAACACGATCGGGCTGCTCGACCAAAATGTCGCTCCCGGGCGACCGCGACAATATATCTAAGCTCGCTTAAAGTCACAATTGCGTATTTCTTAAATACTGAACCGGTTCAATAGATGAGACACTTCTTCTCTAATGATGCAAAGAAAGATCGGATGTTAATGAATCTGCAATATTGCGCGGCAATGCACCTGTCTCATGGGAATATTCGGGGTGATTAACTCCCATGTAGATATCGGCCCCACCTTTTGCCGCTTCAATCATTGTCTGGTCCAGTTCGAACCGAAGGAAATGCACCGCAGACGTTTTATTTTCGGTTTGCCGTTCCAGATCTTCATTCGCAATGGGATAAACCTGCGCCAAACCATCCACGCGAACCCAAATACAGGTCTCAATACCAATAAATCTGGCGAGAGCTTCCTTTCGCTCATCTTCATCTTCAAACTCAATCATAAAGGTTGCTTTCCAGTTACTTCCGTCAGGTATAAGCGGGTTGTATGAATCCAGTTCTTCATCGATACCCGAAGATTCAAATATTTTCTCAATTCTTAAAATTTCCTGTATCTGATACTGAATTGTCGTCCGATCTTCAAAATACAGCCGTGAATTAGGGCCAAGTGCCACCTGACGATTCTTTTTATGCGCCATGACCTGAGTACGAAAATCATTTCTACGCTCAGAATACTCTTCAAGTGACATCAGATCAGCGCGTTTCAAACCTTGTATATCTTTATTCATTTATCTTTATTTATCAATTAATTGCTTCTTGTTTCTAATAATTCACTAAACACCATAAGCCTGACGAAGTAGTGAGATCGGGTGAGATGTGCTAGAACCATCATCCAACGCATGTTCAATAAATTTGCCTGCCATGGGGCAATCACTCCCATGATAATCAGGCTCGAATTGTTTGACTTTGTTAACCACAGGTCTGACAATTTTGCGCGCGGTATCATAGTATTTGGTTTTTACACCGTAAGTCCCGTCATGGCCAGAGCACCGTTCGATAGCCAGAACCTCAGTATCAGGCACAAGCTGCAAACATTCTTTAGTTTTTTGACCAATTTTTTGAACACGTTGATGACAGGCGACATGATAGGCAACTTTACCAAGTGATTTAGAAAAATCAGTCTTCAGCCGTTTTTCTTTATGCCTCAGCATCAGATATTCAAAGGGATCAAAAATTGCCCTGGCCACCTTCTGAACCTCCTTATCGTCAGGAAACATCAGGGGTAATTCCTGACGAAACATCAAAACACAGGAAGGAACTGGAGCCATAATATCCCACCCTTGATCCACCATTTTGGACAAAACCGGTATATTGACCTCTTTCGCCTTCGCGACAGATTCAAGATCGCCCAGCTCAAGTTTCGGCATCCCGCAGCATTGCTCCTGGTCTACAAGCGTAACCGGAATATCATTATGACGTAATACCTTAACCATGTCTTCACCGAGTTGCGGTGAATTATAGTTACCGTAACAGGTGGCAAAAATAGCAACCTTTCCCGTCGTTTCCTCTGTCGCACGGATAACTGTGTCTTCGACACTATCATTTAGTATGCGTTTACGCAGCGTTTTGCTGTGATATTCGGGAATAGAAGCGTCTGGATGAACGCCCAGCGTCTTGTCCAGTACTTTCCGTATCGGTTTAATCGTATTAGCCGAATTCACCATATTAACCACAATAGGTATTCCTGCAAGCTTTCCGACGGCATCTGTTGATGACAGGATTTTTTCGCTTTTGGTTACTCTGCCTTGCTTGAATTTGCTAGCCTTTGCACGCAGCATCAGATGCGGAAAATCTATATTCCATTCATGGGGTGGAATATAGGGACACTTGGTTTGATAGCATAAATCACATAAATAACAGTGATCTACTACTTTCCAGTAGTCTTTCTTGTCCACACCGTCAACTTCCATGGTACTTGACTCATCTACCAAATCGAATAATGTGGGAAATGAATTACATAGGCTGACACAACGCCGACATCCGTGGCATAAATCAAACACTCTTTCCAGTTCATCAAAAAGCTGGTTTTGATCATAAAAATCATTGCTTTTCCAGTCCAGGGCATGACGAGTGGGAGCCTCAAGACTACCTTCTTTTATAATGGTTCCAGACATATAATTAAGATTAAGTAATAGATATAAATAATTGAAATTAAAGGCGTTGAAAGACTCAACGCCTTTAAAACAATAAAACTATGGGTTACATATCATCCAGAGTTCGCTGGAATTTATTGGCATGAGAACGCTCAGCTTTGCCCAGTGTTTCAAACCAGTCCGCGATTTCGTCAAACCCTTCATCACGTGCTGTTTTAGCCATACCCGGATACATATCGGTGTACTCATGGGTTTCACCCGCAATCGCCGCTTTCAGATTGTCGGACGTACCACCAATTGGAAGGCCGGTAGCCGGATCACCACATTCCTCCAGATATTCGAGGTGACCGTGTGCGTGACCTGTTTCACCTTCAGCTGTTGAGCGAAAAACGGCAGCTACATCGTTATAACCTTCAATATCTGCCTTTGCGGCAAAATACAGATAACGGCGATTCGCCTGAGATTCACCTGCGAAGGCATCTTTCAGGTTTTGTTCTGTTTTTGAATCTTTTAAACTCATTCGTTTACTCCTAATGTTATGTTTAGATCTAAGATAATGCCAATAAGGCCAAGCGAGTTTAAATCAAGCTAACTCATTAATCTAATTGATTGTATCAAACCCATCAATTAATAATTTCTATCAAAAATCTTATGCCGGAACTTTCAAAAAAATCAGTTTTAATTACCGGATGTTCAACCGGTATCGGACTTTGTCTGGCGAAAGGGCTACAACACAGAGGATACCGGGTATTTGCCGCCTGTCGAACGAAAAGGGATAGCACGACCCTCAGGCAATTGGGGTTGCAAAGTCCTGTTATTGATCTGGAAGATACGACGTCTATTTCAGACGGGCTTAACCAGGTTCTGGAAATAACCGGTGGCGAACTCTACGGTTTGATTAATAACGGCGCGTATGGACAACCCGGCGCGGTAGAGGACCTCAACAGAACCACTCTACGAAAACAGTTTGAAACCAACGTCTTCGGAACCCAGGAGCTCACTAACAAAGTCATCCCGATAATGCGTCAAGCTGATAAGGGACGTATCATCCAGATAAGCTCGGTTCTGGGCTTTGTCTGCCTTAAATATCGAGGGGCCTACAACTCAAGTAAGTATGCCCTTGAAGCACTAACAGACACAATGAGACTGGAACTGTCCAGCACAGGGATCCAACTAAGTCTTATTGAACCCGGTCCGATAGAGAGTGACTTCAGAAAAAATGCCTATCAAATGTTTAAATCAAACATAGATTTTGAGTCTAGTTTTCATCAATCCGGGTATCTTGGCGTAGAAAAGCGGCTTTTAAGTGGGAAACCGGTGCGCTTTACTTTGCCAGCCGAGGCGGTATTAAAACCTACTATCCACGCCCTTGAAAACCATAATCCAAAAATCCGATATCGGATCACAACGCCCACTAAAATCTTCGCCATACTAAAAAGACTGCTGTCCGACAGGTTAATGGACCGCATGCTGGAAAGAGACGGATGAAGGAACAACGTTAATAAAAGGTGAACCCGACTCGAACAATAGTTTGCTAGCTGTTTTTGAGTGCTTCGATACGCTCTTCGAGTGGCGGATGAGACATAAACAGTTTTTTCAAACCCAACCCTCTGGCCCCGGATATACCGAAAGCTGCAAGTTGATCCGGCAATACAGAAGGCTCATGTTGAGCCTGTAATCGTTGTAAAGCGCCGATCATTTTTTCCTTACCCGCGAGATTAGCCCCGCCTTCGTCTGCTCTGAACTCCCTCTTTCGGCTGAAATACATAACAATCACCGAGGCCAGAATACCCAGCACCAGTTCTGCAACAATTGTGGTAATCCAGAAACCCGGTCCATGGCCACTTTCAGATTTGAAAATCGTCTTATCTACAAACTGACCGATAATTCGGGAAAAGAAAATAACAAAGGTATTCACCACCCCCTGAATTAATGCGAGAGTGATCATGTCTCCATTGGCAACATGGCTGATTTCGTGACCTACAACTGCTTCCGCTTCATCCTCAGTCATCGCCCCAAGCAGGCCGGTGCTAACCGCAACCAGTGCATTATTTCGCTTCATACCCGTCGCGAAAGCATTCACCTGAGGAGATTCAAAAATCGCGACTTCAGGCATGCCGATACCGGCCGATTCGGACTGGCGCTTTACGGTTGCAACCAACCATGCTTCTCTGGAATTAGACGGGGTTTCAATAACCCGCGCTCCAGAAAAGCGCTTAGCCATAGATTTTGACATCGCAAGCGACACAAACGAACCGATCATTCCGAACAACCCGGCCATCACAAGCAAACCTTTCAGATCTTGCCCTGTTTGCGCCAGATAAAGATCAAACCCCAACAATCGCATACTGATATTCAGTACAAAAATGATAGCAAGGTTGGTTGCCAAAAAATAAAAAACTCGTTTTACCATGGTCGCCTAATTCCCCGTTAAGTTATCGACTGGGGTCGTCGATGAAAATACAATCTACTGGCATCGTAAAATCAGGAAACACTATAGTATCCCCAGTATTGTCTCGGCATCACTGACTTCAAGGCCCCTGGCAGGCTCGATATTCAAATGCGTTACCACGCCATTTTCAGCGATTAACGCATAACGCTGTGACCGAAGTCCAAAGTTTCTCTCCGAAAGGTCCAGTTCCAACCCAAGGGCCCGGGTCAACGATGCACTACCATCACCAAGCATAAGAATATTATCTTCAACATTCTGGGCCTCCCCCCAGGCACCCATTACAAATGCATCGTTAACAGACAGGCAGGCAATGGTATCTACACCCTTGGCCTTAATGGCCTCATTATGAACAACATATCCGGGAACATGGGCAGCAGAGCAAGTTGGCGTAAATGCCCCCGGCAAAGCAAACATCACAACTTTTTTACCCCCGAAAATCTCATCTGTCGTTATATCAACGACACCATCTGGGGTCATCGTTGAGAGCGAGATACTGGGGATTTTGTCTCCAACCTGAATTGTCATTATAAAATTCCTCTAAGTTTGATGGGTATCACACCTAACACCCCTATATTATAACAGCCACCAAAGCACGACCGACAATACTCCAACGGACATACCGTTCCCTATCAAAACCAGAGACGCAACAATTTCCGGCTCTTGTTGATATTGTTCCGACATCAGAAAATTCAAGACCGCGGGTGGTAATGCAGAAAAAAGAATCAGGTTTACAGCTTGAAACTGATCCAGGGGTAATATCAACGCAGCCAGCAAACCAAACATAATGCCGGATAGCGGGCAAACAATACCTCCTACAACCCCTATTTTCAAATGTTCAATTCTGGTGCTCTTCATCCTTACCCCTAAAGAAAACAGCATCAGCGGAATAACGATATCACCAAGCATTGATATCGGAAACAGTACAACCTGAGGCAACTGAATGCCGCCAAAGTTAAAAATTAAAGCCAGGAACGTGGCTATATTTACCGGATTAGAAATCAGACCTTTCCATGATACCACTCCACCAAAAATGTAAACTCCGAGGGTGAAATGCATTAAATTACTAATAAGAAATAATACCACCGCGGCCCCTAACGCCTGATCACCAAAAGCCAAAACGGCCAGTGGTAAACCCAAGTTTCCGCAGTTGTTAAACATCATCGTAGGCAAGAAAGCGCGCGGAGGATATTTCATAATTTTAGCCACCGGCCAGGCAATCAGCGCGGAACCAACAACGACAATTACGCCACCTAGAATCAACCATCGATAGGAATAAACGGCAAAATCCCCGCCGGATATAACATCAAATGCCAGGGCGGGAACAAACACACGCAGCACGAGGCCGTTTGAGACGTCCATATCAGGCTTAAAGCGTTGCGCATATAAGTAACCCAGTAGCACGATAGATACCACGGGGAAAAGTATGGTTAAGATTTCCAATCTTGCTTCCAGATTTAAATGTTAGAGACGGAGCAGCTTGTAGGTCGCCAGATAAACATGAACTTTTAGCTGCTTGATCTAAGAGACGGTTTAGCGCATCTAGTTTAGATTATGTGCTCGGTTATGGTAATGCATTTGTTTTCTTGATGCTAATATGTTCGTTTTGCTTTGCTGCCTACGCGCCAGGAAAAGACCTTGAAACACCATTCATAATTAGCCAAAAAAAGCAAACACTTCAAAATAAAAAGTAGTGAAATATAGTGAGCCTATCGTCGCACATAGACAAGATTCATAGTCAATGGGAGTTCACAATCCGTGATATCAAGCTAAACATTTCCGATATCAAACCATGTCACAGACCCAAAATATACAAAATTTCCTAACCGGTTTTACCGCTGAAACAACACCCGGATCAGCCGCTAAAATCGCTGACTTCAGGGATCATCTGAGAAAAGATACGGTGGTTTACATTACTTTTTTACCCGGTTCAAATTTCGATGATACGGTTGCCGTTGCCAAGCGTTTGAAAAATGAGGGGTTCACCCCCGTCCCACATTTTGCCGCTAGAAGCATTAAAGATGAAAGAACACTCGAGGATTACCTCAACCGGGTAACGGGTGAAGCCGGAGTAGACTGGACCTTGTGTATCGCAGGTGCGGTTGACAAGCCAGTGGGTATTTTCAGCGATTCAACCCAACTCCTCGACACAGGTCTATTTGATAAATACGGAATCAGAAAAATTGCGTTGGCGGGCCACCCTGAGGGCAGTCCCGACATGTCTGATGAAGCAATCGCAACTGCGCTGAAGTGGAAAAACAACTTTCAAGAAAAAACAGATGCTGAAATGTATCTGGTGACGCAATTTGCCTTTGAATCGGCACCGCTAATCAAATGGGATAAAATGCTACAAACCGAAGGCAACCGGTTGCCCATTCATATCGGAATTCCCGGCCTCGCTACGCTCAAAACACTAATTATGCATGCCAAAGCGTGCGGGATCGGTGCATCAATGAAGTTTCTGACCAAACAGGCCAGAAACGTAACAAAATTAATGGCTGTCAATACACCCGATAAACTAGTCACCGAACTCGCAGACTATTGCGCCAATGATCCCTCTTCCGGCATCGAAGGCGTGCATATGTACCCGCTAGGCGGATTAAGACGCAGCGCTGTTTGGAGTTATGCTGTTAGCGATGGAAAATTCACCCTGAATGATAAAGGGGGCTTCAACGTAGACGTAGATCTGGCATAGCGGTTTAAAACAGCAGGCCTGTAAACAGCCACACTGCCACTGGAAAGCCACTGGAATAGAGCGACTCAGTTAGCGCCGGCGTTTTTTACAAGAATAACGTGAAAACGTCTCGGACCGTGGGCGCCATAAACAATTGTTTGCTCAATGTCCGCAGTTTTCGAAGGCCCGGTTATAAAATTAAGCGCTCTTGGCTGATGTTCCAAAAGAGGCCATAGAGATTCCATCGTTGCAAGGAGCCGTGACTCCCTGAGAACGACTATATTTGTATCCGGCAAGTAACTCTGAGTGGTCGGTGAATCTGAAGACGAAGTCATAACGACTGTTCCCGTCTCGGCAATTCCCGCGAAAGCCAGGGTAACTGATACTCTGTCCTGTTTAGCTGCTTTTCTGACGCTCACTGACCTGTTTCCCCATTCCAGTCCGACCAAGCCTTTATGAACCAACAATTCCTGAACGTTTGACTGCCCTGCCTCGGATAGGTAGTCGTGCACCGCAACAGGTAAACCTGCGAAATCTGCTACTGTCTGCAACGTCCCATGCACTGCATTTAAACGCGAAGTAAAGCTTGTCACAAGATCTTTTGTAAAATCTACGACATATCCTGGCTGCGGAACGGACCACGATTTTTGCGGTGCCTCGCCTGACTCATCGCGCCCGGTAAAACTTCGAATTCGATTCAATATAGACTGCCTTGAATTTGAGCCGTGTGCCATGCGTCTAAGTCTATCCAGCTACTTTTCAGATTCGTTCGAAGCACTTTGCGCGGTTTTCCACAATGCCTGAAAAGTCGATTTTCCCGGTGCCGGCAAATCACGACTGGAAGTCCAGGCCGAGGCACCCGGCAGAGTCTTTATTCGACCGCGTTGACCCGCTTTATCCAGAAGGGCAAACAGGCTCAACACCGTTTTGAAAGCTCGCATTAACACACCATAGAGCACGGGTCTTCGGGCAAGCACATACCAGAATGACAACATCCCTTTTTGAACTGCACCCTGAGAGCCTGCTTTAACAAGGTCAGACCGATGCTTTCGCAAAAGTGAAGGCAGTGGGATTTTTACAGGGCATACGGTGCCACATCGCCCATTTAACGTGCACGCATTAGGTAAATCTCCCGCATTTTCCCGACCTACCAGTATCGGCGTCAACACCGATCCCATTGGCCCTGGATAAACCCAACCGTAGGCATGTCCGCCAATGCTGGTATACACCGGGCAATGATTTAGACAGGCTCCGCAACGAATACAACGCAAAATATCCTGGTATTCACTGCCCAGTATTTCGCTCCGCCCATTATCAAGCAAAACCACATGAAACTCTTCCGGACCGTCGATATCTTTATCGCGTTTTGGACCGTTAAAAAGAGTTGTGTAGACGCTCGTTATCTGACCCGTCGCACTTCGAGCCAGCAAACGTAAAAACCCACCAAGTGCTTCCATATCTGGAATCACTTTCTCAATACTGGTAGTGACGATATGCACTTTAGGCAGGCATGAGGTCAAATCGCCGTTCCCCTCATTAGTGACAATGGCTACCGAACCCGTTTCTGCAACCAGAAAGTTGCCACCAGTAATGCCAACGTCGGCACTGCAAAAGTGATCGCGAAGTATTTGACGAGCCTGATCGACAATGGCTTCATGCTCCGTAACCGTTTCATAACCCATCGGAGCATGATAACGATCAAAAAGTTCGGTTACCGCCTTTTTGGATTTATGCACGGCGGGCGCAATGATATGGCTTGGTGTTTCTCCGGCCAGTTGAATAATATATTCACCAAGGTCTGTTTCGATAACTTCATAACCCTGCCTTTCCAGAGCAGCATTGGTTCCAGCCTCTTCTGAAACCATAGACTTTCCTTTAATAATTTTACGGGCATCCGCTTTTTTACAAATATCAAGAACAATCCGATTCGCTTCCTCACCATTTTTAGCCCAATGAACATGCCCTCCCTGAGCGATCACGTTCCTTTCAAATAGCTCCAGATAATAATCAAGATTTGCCAGAGTATGATTCTTGACATCCCGACCCAAAGTTCTGAACTCCTCGAAATTAAGCAATTCATCTGTGACTTTTCTCCGAGTATCGACAAAGCCACTTTCGGCTCTCCCCATCGCTGCACTCAGGTCCTTATCGAGAAGAGCTTTTTTAGCTGCTGGCTTAAAATTATGGGTTAACACTTCCATCAATCTAGACGTTCTTTTCGCCTGCTATTCCATCATCAACGAGGTCTCCTTCGGTCTCTAGAGCAAGCAATTCTGCATAGTGATAAACCCTTGTTTTGCTGCCCGTCCGTTTTAATCGCCCGGCTATATTCATCAAACATCCAAGATCTCCACCCAACAAAATATCGGCTTTAGTTTCAACGATTCCATCTATTTTGTTGTCCACCATACGAGTTGAAATTTCAGGAAATTTGACGCAAAAAGTACCACCAAATCCGCAGCAAATCTCTGAATTGCTCATTTCTTTTATTTCAACGCCACAAGATTGCTTCAATAACTCTCTGGGTTGACTCCGAATACCCAACTCTCTTAAACCGGAACATGAATCGTGATAGGTGATTTTGGAGTCAACAAACGGCTTGTCCGATAGTCCTTCAGATCCGTTTGACGGGTTCAGATCAACGCCAGAAAGACTAACCTTTAGAACGTCAAGTAAAAACTCGGACAACTCAAAGGTTCGATTTGCCAGTTGCTGACTTCTTTTTTGCCAGTCCGGCTCGCTACCAAACAAATCAAAATAATGTATTTTCACCATTGAGGAACACGAACCGGATGGTGCAACCACATAATCAAATTCTTCGAATTGCTCAATAAACTGTTTTGCAAGCCCTCGGGTTTTACGTTCATCGCCTGAATTATAGGCCGGTTGCCCGCAGCAACTTTGTATTGGCACGGTTACTGAAAAACCCTGATTTTCAAGCAATTTTGCTGCTGAAAATGCCACGGAAGGTCTAAACAAGTCTGCTAGACAAGTTACAAATAAACCAATATTTCCTGAAACAGCTTTAGCCTCTGAATTCATCAATTAATCACTGCTGATTTACGAAAATCATTAATCTGACCACACAAAAAACCGGCTTGTTTGCTCGCGGCCTCCGCAAAATCATCACCACTACTGGCATAAATTACACTTCGCGAAACGTTAACTAACAAACCGCACTGACCTTCATCCAGACCGACATCCAGAACTTTTTCAAGATCACCACCCTGCGCACCGACCCCGGGCACAAGTAACGGCATATCTCCCACTATTGCACGAACATCTCCAAGCACTTCAGGGTAAGTTGCGCCGACAACAAGTCCAACATTGTTATTGGTATTCCAGACGGTGGAAGCGAGTCTGGCTACGGTTTTATAAAGCTTTTCCCCTGAACATTCGAGCTCCTGTAAATCTCCACTTCCCGGGTTGGACGTCCGGCACAGCACAATGACCCCCTTATTCGCATATTTGGTAAACGGTTCAAGCGTATCCCCCCCCATATAAGGGTTTACTGTCACCGCATCGGCCATGTAGCGATCAAATGCCTCGATAGCATACATATCAGCCGTAGATCCAATGTCACCTCTCTTGGCGTCAAGAATAATTGGGATATCCGGATACCTGGATTTGATATAAACAATAGTTTGCTCAAGCTGATCTTCCGCTCCGATGGCAGAATAATATGCAATCTGAGGTTTAAATGCGGCGGCAAAAGTTGCTGTGGCATCAACAATTTGCCTGTTAAATTCATAAATCGGCTTTTTCTCTCTTCTTACAGATTCCGGCAGTTTACGTAAATCCGGATCAAGACCAACACAAACCAGACTGTTTCTGGTTTCACAGCTTCTCCCTAATAAGTCGTAAAAGGAACTCATAGCGAAATTATAAAGGTTATTTTCAATAGATTTTGAATCTCATATTTCCTGCAGATCGGGCAACAGTATTGACTGTCCCACTCTCAGGCTGAGAATTTTAAATTGCGGGTTCAGTCGATAGAACAGCCAAACGGGGAATCCCGAATCCTTTGAAAGCGACCAGACCGTATCTCCCGCACGGACGTTATACTTTGTAAGTCCCACTAGACTGTAGTGTGCTTTAAGCTCTTCACTTAAAACCAGATGATACTCTGTTCGCCTGTTCTCAAATTGCTCAACTGCCGCCCCTGAATTGATTGGCAGTTGCAAGAGTTGTCCAATTCTCAATTGACTCTGCTTAAGTTTGTTTAAGCTGCGAATGCCCCGAGTAGAAGTTAATCC
>JAIBDK010000214.1 GCA_024679435.1 Gammaproteobacteria bacterium
CTGAAGCAGGCCAGGGCCCAGGCTATGTTAATGTTTCTCGATTGGAAAACATTGCATCTATAGAAAGTGCAACAAAGGAACTCATCATCGCTATTTAACTAACGAACATCGTTCTTGGCGGGCTGGAAACGCTGGTTTTTATTGCAGGCGAAGCATGTTCAGGAAAGGTGAGGCTTTGCGAGGTATTCATTAGAACTCGTTTCGGTTAACCGGCTGACGGTTCTTTTAAATGTTTCTTTAAGCCGGTTGCCCCTATAAATTCCCGTCGGTGGATTATCTGAAGAAATTAGCAATTTAACATTTCGGTCATACAGTTCATCCACCAGCTCGATTAATCTTCGAGCTGCATCGTCATCCTGCTTGTTAAGTGTTGGAATCCCGGAAATGATGACCGTATGAAATTGGCGGGCAATTTCGATAAAATCAGAAGTAGCCCGATGTGTTCTGCATATTGAGTCAAAATCAAACCATATAATCCCGGAAGCACGGTGACGTATAGCAATATCTCGGCCGTTGATATTAATGCAAGCTTTTGTTTTTTGCGGATGGGTATTCTCTGTTGCACCACCAAGATGCAAAAATGACTCTAATAACCGGTTGTCACTATTTTGATCAGCAGGAACGTGGAATATTTTATTATCCTGAAGGAATGCCATGCGGTAATCAATGCCGCCGTCAACATTGATGGAAACAGTATGTTCTTGCAATAACTGAATGGCTGGCAGGAACCGGTCTCTTTGCAGCCCATTTTGATACAGGTTCATAATGGGTGTGTTGGACGTGGTTACCAGTGTTATACCGTTCTTGAACAGATGTTTGAGTAAGCCAGACATAATCATGGCATCAGTGATATCGGATACCGTAAACTCGTCCAGACAAAGTAGCTTCGAGCCTTCCGCATAGCGGGCAGCGATAATGGCCAGAGGATCTATCTGATCACGGATTTCTTTTTTTTGATCGTGAACCGAACGCATGAACCGATGGAAATGGGTACGTGTTGCTTTGTTTTCAGGCAAAGAGTTGAAAAATATATCCATTAGCAGAGTCTTACCAGTGCCCACGCCTCCCCAAAGATAAAATCCGGTCAATGGCGCTTTGGGTGTGCGCCTAAACCGGGATTTAAGTTGATCAATAAGTGTTATTCCGGAAGACGGTGAGACTAATTGATAATGAAGCGAATCAAGTTGCTTGATGGTTTCGAGCTGAATCGGGTCAAATTCTACGGAATTATCGTCTACATAACTGCGATAAATAGCAGAAGGTGTTTTATTTTTAGATTCTCTCATGGGCGTGGGAACTTAATATTTTGCCTGAATTGGTCTTTATGGTATGAATCGAACAAGTTTTTACTATCATAGCCCAAGAAAAAGAATACAATCCCCCCGAAATTGCGTATTAGCTTTGCACAGCCAAATCTGATTCGACCCTAATCGTTAGTTTATTGTTATTGATGCCTATCTTATGATGCCGCTACTTGACCAGGTCCTGGAAATTGCTGTTCTTGCTGGTCAGGAAATACTGGATGTGTATGAAAATGATTTCGACGTCGATTATAAGGGAGACGGCTCCCCACTAACCATCGCGGATCGTCGGGCGCATACGGTAATTCAGAAAAACCTTGAAAAAATAGTTCCAAAAATTCCGGTTCTATCCGAGGAATCAACCCCGGAAGTTTTTGAGCAACGACAAAACTGGAATCGGTTCTGGCTTGTAGATCCGTTGGACGGCACCAAGGAGTTTGTCAAAAGAAACGGCGAGTTTACCGTTAACATAGCGCTGATAGAAGATAACCGTCCTGTGCTTGGAGTCGTCCACACCCCGGTTAGTTCAATCAGTCATTTTGCCGCAGAAGGTGCCGGCGCATTCAAAATCAATGCTCAGGGCGAGCGGACGGCTATTTGTGTGCGTGAAGCGGTCAAGGGCCAGGTAACGATGGTCGCTAGTCGGTCCCATTCCGGTGTGGAAGTGGATCGGTTTCGTGAAGCTGTGGAGCTGGATTTTGGGCCAGTTCAGATAGCCTCTATGGGAAGTTCATTAAAGTTGTGCCTGGTTGCTGAGGGTGCTGCTGATATATATCCGCGCCTTGGCCTTACTTCGGAATGGGATACCGGAGCAGCTCATTGTGTGTTAAACGTAGCAGGGGGTTCGGTTGTAGATCTTACAGGACATCCGCTGGTATACAACAAACCCGATATATTAAATCCGTGGTTCCTGGCATGTGGCGGCAAGCACGTGAACTGGACTCGATATTCAGGGGGTAGGTAGACGTCGTACTCGAAGTGTTCAAAGCGTTGACCGCTATTTTTGGTGGTTGACCTTAGCACCAACAACGAGTAGGCTGTGCGCCCCAATTTTTCCGTAAAAACGCACTTACGAGTTATAAACATGCGTATAGCAATTTTAGGTGGCCCGGGTTCGGGCAAAGGTACCCAGGCACGTATGTTGTCAGAAAGATATCGTGTTCCGCACATATCCGCTGGCGATCTGCTGCGTGAGGCGGTAAAGAACGACAAGAAGCTTGGTGATCAGGTTAAAGAAGCCATGGATACCGGACATTTGGTAGATGACGATATTGTTCTGAAGCTTCTCGATGAACGATTGAGAAAGAAAGATACCAAGCGTGGCTTCATCATAGACGGGTATCCGCGGAATATTCCTCAGGCTCAATCCCTGGATGCTTTGCTGGGGCTGCTTGGCCGGGCGCTTCAGATTTCAGTGAACATGGATGTCGATGACGAAATTCTGGTTAAGCGAATTTCAGGTCGGATAATGTGCGACTCTTGTGGAGCCATTTATAACAAACATTTCAGTCCTACCAAAAAACGCAATATCTGTGATGCGTGTGGAGGCAAGAAGTTTTTGTCCCGTGAAGACGATAAAGTAAAAACTGCCGAAGTCCGTGTTCAGGTCTATCACGATAATACCCAACCTTTGATAGCGTATTATCGGGCACAACATAAACTGCGCACGGTTATCGGAAAGGGCGATATCGGCGAGATTCAGGAAAAATTGTGCGATATTATCGATCTTGAGATTCGCCCACTGGAAATTAAATCCATGGAAACTGCTTCTGAAACTCACGATGAAATTGAGTCTACAATAATTGCTGGTGGGCAAATTAACCGCGTTCTCATTGAAGCGAAGAAGAAACCAGTGCGAAAGAAAAAAGTGCTACCTAAAGCTGCGGTAAAACCTGCAGCGCCTACCAAAGCAGTGACTAAGTCGAAGGTTCTCTCCAAAAATTCAGCAGCGAAGCCGGTCTCAACGTCAAAGAAAAAGCCGGCAGGCAAAAAAGTAGTCAAAAAGACCGATGCTAAGGCCGATGCTAAGAAAGTGCCTGTAAAAAAGACACCCGTTAAAAAAGCAACGATCAAAAAACCAGTGGTGAAACAGCCCAGCGACAAGGACAAGAAAGCTACCAGTAAGAAAGCCACCAGCAAGAAAGCCACTAGCAAGAAAGCCACCAGCAAGAAAGCCACCAGCAAGAAAGCCACCAGCAAGAAAGCCACCAGCAAAAAAGCTGTGGCAAAAAAGCTGATAAGTAAAAAAGGGGTTAAAAAAACGGCAACAAAAAAGCCTGTCGCTAAGAAAATGCCTAAAAAACAGCCGGTTAAGAAAACAGCCAGTAAAAAAACGGCTAAAAGAAAATCGGCAAAAAAATCACCTCAAAAGCCCTGATTTCGGTGCTTTAGGTACAGCAGACTCAGAGGAGCCATGGTCAATCATCCACAGCAGGGAAATTTTCCTTTTTCGCGGCCTCGGCGTATGCGCAAGGATGAATTTAGCCGGCGATTGATGCGGGAATCCACGCTTGCGGTTTCGGATTTGATTTTGCCGGTGTTCGTTAAAGAAGGTCAGTCTGAAGTTGAGCCGGTGCCTTCTATGCCGGAAGTGTCGAGGATGTCTATTGATGTGCTGGTCAATAAGTGTCGCGAATATTACGCCCTCGGTATTCCTGCTGTTGTGCTGTTTCCCGTTACTCCTGTGGAAGCGAAATCTGAAGACGCCGAAGAGTCCTGGAATGCAGATGGCCTGATTCAGAGAACCATTCGGGATATTAAAAATGCGGTGCCAGATCTTGGCGTAATCACGGATGTGGCGCTGGATCCATATACCAGCCATGGACAGGACGGGTTGCTGGACGAGCAGGGTTATGCGGAAAATGATCGAACCGTGGATGCTCTGGTCAATCAGGCGTTGTCCCATGCAAGGGCGGGTGCAGATATTGTTGCACCATCGGATATGATGGATGGACGTATTGCAGCGATCCGCGAAGCTCTGGAAATGGATAATTATGTGAATACCCGAATTCTGTCTTATGCCGCTAAATACGCTTCTAGTTACTACGGGCCATTCAGAGATGCGGTTGGGTCGGCAGGTAATCTTGCCGGGGGAAATAAGTATAGTTATCAAATGGATCCCGCGAACGGTGATGAGGCTATGCGTGAAATCGCCATGGATATTCAGGAAGGAGCGGATATGATCATGATCAAACCAGGTATGCCCTATCTGGATATTATCTGGAGAGCTAAACAGGAGTTCGGAATGCCCACCTTTGCTTATCAGGTGAGCGGAGAATACTCGATGTTTAAGGCTGCGGGCGCACAGGGCTGGATTGATGAGAGGGCAGTGATAATGGAGTCTATGATGGGCTTCAAACGCGCGGGTTGTGATGGAGTTCTCACCTATTATGCTGAACAATTGGCGCATTGGTTGTCTGAAACTTAGTTTAGTTGGTTTGGGATTCTTTGCCGAAATCGTGATTTGACGCCGACTAATTCGCGTACAATAACGGGTTGTAAATC
>JAIBDK010000431.1 GCA_024679435.1 Gammaproteobacteria bacterium
CCATTGATGTAAAAACGGTAAAGTTTCATATCGATATCGACCTTATAAGATCTCGGGTAATGCTCGATTCTAACTATGAAGTAATCGAATCATTAAACAATCCCTCAGTGCCGAGACCTGATCCAGCTGTTGCATCACAAGCGACGCCGGCGCAGGCTCCAACGGCGGAGCCGGCCATTACCGGTCCCGTTCTCTCGCCTTCGGCTCGTCAAAGGTTGGGTGTGTTGCTAACCGATTATATTGGTCCGGTTGCGCCACTCGTGATGTCTGACATTCCCGCCACGGTGGATATCGAGACCGCTTTGAGTATTGTTTCCCGAGAAATTGACGATACGCAGCGAGCCGCAGATTTTGTTGCAAATGCTCGTCAGATTTTAAACTAGTCGTTTATCTGCTCGCCAGTAACAATGCGGGCGAGAGTTCGAACTTTCTCTAAGTCACCATTTCCTCAATTTGGGTGCGTATCGAACAGTGACTTAAATGCGAAATAAGAGGGCATTTTTCTAAGTGTTCCGCTTCGATGATCAACCAGCCCGTAACCGGGGTTGATTAATTGCCACCAGTAAGTCCGTTCAATCCAGCCCGTCATCGATGCAATGGTGAAATAATCTGTAAGGTACTCCGCCTGGGTTTGTTCATCGACGGTGGATCTCGGATGGCCGGAATTGGGTGTATACGGCTTGGTATTCAACAACGGCCAGTTTGTCTCTGTGATCCAAAGTCTGTTTTTTGTGTTGTTGGATAACTCAAGCATGGCTTTTGTCAGTTTCAGTTTTCTCTCAAGGTCGAAGTATCCGTACTGTTTGCCAAATGCAGATCCGCGACGGTTGATGTACATGAGTGATGCGCAGGCGTCATATTGATATCCTGAAAAATTAAAAAGAGTTCGCAATGTTATGAGAGGTTCGAAGTCAATAATGCTGGATCCTAAAAGAAATAGCTCGGGAAATTCGGTTTTCCTCAACCGGTCCGCTATTTCGAGTAGCTTAATGGCCTCCCCACTGTGTCGACACCCCCATTTTGAGCGGTTGAAAGCATTTCCAATCTTGAAATTTTTGCAAATTGGGGAAACTTCTTCAAAAATTGTTTTAATCTGGCTTTTCCATTGGGATTGATTATCGACACTGTCACGGTTTTGCAGGATGTTTACTAAAAATTCGCAATCTGGAAACAGCGCCATATATTTTATGTAATGATCAAGATTTTTGGTATCCCACGATGGGATGCGTATCAGTAAATTTTTTACACCAATTTCTTCGACCATTTCTACATGGGCAGTTTGCCACTCGGGATTGCTGTTGATGCTGAGTCCAGCCATTTCGTTTACAGGTACTATGGGCTTTTTTTCCAGCAATGCGTATCGAGTCGCCAAAATCGGTGACAGGATGAGAGCAGTGGCTGCAATTTTCCCGTATTCCCAGAGATTGGAAGCCGACACGCGCGTCTTGTCACTATCTTGAAGCTTATAGGGTTGACATGAATATGGATCCCACCAATCTGGATTATTGTTTATTTTTGTCATTAAAATTCGTGATATTTATGCGAACCTCGCCGAACTGGACGGAAACTGCTCAATTTGAGATAATAGGTATTTAATTCACGTGCAATTCGTATTATGTCTGGAATCCTTGTTTTACATGGACCAAACCTGAACCTCCTCGGTACCAGAGAGCCTACGCACTATGGTAACGCCAGTTTACAGGAAATTAATGATCGTCTGGTTACACTGGCCCGCAATGATGGAAACGATCTGTATGCGAAGCAAAGTAACGCAGAACATGATTTGGTCAACTGGATTCAGGATGCCGCGCAAACTGGCGTAGATTTTATCATCATTAACCCAGCCGCATTCACTCATACCAGTGTGGCAATTCGTGACGCCTTGTCGGCGGTTAAAATCCCTTTCGTGGAAGTGCATCTTTCCAATGTGCATAAACGCGAAGCATTCCGAAAAAACTCATATTTCTCGGATATTGCCGAGGGAGTGATTGCAGGCCTGGGAGCTCGTGGCTACGAGTATGCATATCGGTTCGCAGTCGAACACCTGCAGGCGTTGGAAAAATTGTGAAGTAACAGACTTATTAGCAAAAAAGCGGTAAGACAAAGAACTACATCGGGGTTTTGATGCCCAGGAGCATAATTTGGACCTAAGAAAAGTCAAGAAACTGATTGAATTATTTGAAGAGTCGCAGTTAATTGAAATGGAAATCAGCGAGGGCGAGAGTACGATTCGTCTTAACAGGGGAGGGCCTGCTTCATCAACGGTGATGCAATATGCACCTGCCGCTGTTTCTCACCAAACAGCACCGCTGCCGAGTGTATCCGAGCCTAATTCACAAGTTGAGGGTGAAACTGAAACCGGTAGCAAGATACTTTCACCCATGGTTGGGACCTTTTACGATGCATCCTCACCGGATTC